>JBAQLW010000337.1:0-5079 GCA_049302175.1 Rectinemataceae bacterium | reverse complement strand
CGGCCTTCCCCTCCCCTTGCCCGCGACAAGGGAGTTTCGATAGCGATGAGAGACAGGGCGTTCCGAAAACCTCGCTGCGGCGCGGATTCACCGCGTACAGCGTCAGGGGAGAAGCCTGGAGGCTTCTGAAAATGTCGGAGGGGTAGACTCCCGATTCCGAAGCCCCAATGTGAACGACGACCCGCGGCGATAGGAGGTCGGCGACGGCTCGGATCCTGTCCTTCATAGCTCCTCAACCTCTCTCGGCAGCGTAGGAGAGTTCCACGAGTTCGTCGGCAAGGCCGATAAGATCTTCATCCGCGCTGAAATCGAGGCAGACTCCCGAGGCATGCCTGATTTGTGCGACCCATGATTCGGGAATCACCTCTATGCCGTGCATCGCCCCCGAAAGAGAGCATACGAGGCCCGAGATCGTGTCGGCGTCGCGGCCGAAATTCGCGCTCCACAGAAGGCCGCGCCTGAAATCGCCGCCCGTGAGCCGGAAAATGGCATAGATCTGGGGGATGGCTTCGGCGGCGGTCGCGTGCTCAGGCGTCCAAAGCTTTGTGTGAAGATCCTCGAAGGCGATCTCGATGTCAGGCTTGGCCTCACAGATGTCCATGGCGATTTTCATGGCGCGGGCAATCCAGGATCCCTCAGGCATGCGTTTCCAGCCCGCGTCGAGAATCTCGTCCACCGTTCCGCCCGCGATGGCCACAGCCGCGCTGGCCGCGATTGCCTGGGCCGCGTAGATGCCGTCCCTGTCATGGCTGATACACGCGTCGATCACTGCGAGAGCCGATGCAGCCGCCGGATCGCCCGCGCAAAAAATCCCGACCGGGCTGATGCGCATCGCGGCGCCATCGTCGGTATTCATGACATTGTAGCGGCCCGATTCGGGAGGCACGAGACCGCGTCCGAGGTTTTCTATGGCGCCGTAGAGAGGGCGTCCGGCGCGCTTCCTGGCGCCGCCGCGATCAAGGATGTAGCGCTGCCAGGCGGCGCGGACATCATCCATCGTCGGCTTGCCCTTCGCGTCGATGAGGCAGCGGGCGGTGAGCACGCCGAACTCGGTGTCGTCCGTACTCCGGGCATCGGAATACATATTGGTGACGATGCCGTACTTTGCCCTGTACTCCTGGCTGCGGCCGGTATCGCCCATGGCGTCCCCCACCCCCAGTCCCGCAAGACAGCCTCGTGCCCTTGATTGGTACAGGGTTCGGTTGGCCATAAGTTCGCTTCTCGTCATCATTCTCGGTTCCTTTTTTCGGCGACGCTGTCGCGTACGACGAGGGTGCCGGGATACAGGTGTTTTTCAGGGAGCCTGGAGGGATCCCTCATCTTTTTCATGAGCAATTCGGCTGCCATTCGCCCTATTTCGGCTCGAGGCTTGTGGATGGTCGTGAGGGCTGGCCAGGTGAGCGCAGCGGCCGGGATGTCGTCCATGCCTATTATGGAAATGTCCTTCCCTGGCTCGACTCCCGCCGCACGCAAAGCGTTCTGGACCGCTATCGCCAGAATATCGTTGCCGCAGAGAACCGCGCTGATCCTTAGCCGCCAGTTCGGTACGGAAAGGATATTCCGAGCCAGTTTTTCCCCGACTCCAGCGGAGAGATGCGCGGTAAAGATCAATTCGGGATCCTTCAGGAGTCCCTTCGCCGCGATAAAGTCCATGTAAGCCGTATAGCGACGGGAGAGGAAGCGCTCGCTCCCCGTTTCGCTCGTGACGATGGCGATATGCCGATGCCCTCTGTCATAGAGATATTGGAGCGCGAGCGTCGCCGCCTGATAGGTCGCCGTTCCCACCGTATCTACCTGGGCTGTCTCGCTTCGTTCCCCGATGAGTACGGTGGGAATTTCCGACTCAAGGATGAGGTCGACATCATCGGTGACGCTATTGATCATCAAACCGTCGAACCGGCCTGTGCGCAGCAGATTCAGATAGGCCAGCTCGCGCTCCTCGCTCCAGTCGGTGTTCCCGACCACGACGGAATAGCCCTCCGGCTCGAGCCTGTCCTGAACGGCGCGAGCAATTTCCGACCAGAAGGGGTTGGCGATATCGGGAACGACGAGAAGAGTGAGATATGATTTCGATGTACGCAGGCCGGCCGCGAAGGTGTTGCGGGTATAGCCCAGCTCCCGTATGGCGGCGTTGACGGCATTCGCGGCCTTCGGGCTCACAGAACCGCCCGTTTCGGAGATCACTCGCGAGACGGTGCTTTTCGAGACGCCCGCGAGACGGGCAACCTCATGGATGTTGATCTTTGGTTTCATCGTATGTATTGGGAACGTTCCCAATACAATGATAGCACGACTCTTGGAAATGCGCAAGGAAATTTTTCTATCGGAGACCTATCGGGACCTATCGGGACCTATCGGAATACGCTGCGAGAAACCGGCAAGATTCCCTCATCGGTAATTCGGTTAACCGACCCCTCCCTGCCTTTACTGGAATGCGTAATAATGGTATCCAGATAGCAGACAAATTTGTCGGCAGCATAGCAATGCCGTCGCAACAAGGAGACTTCACATGAAAAAGCTCATTTTCGTACTGAGCATCGTTCTCGCCTGCGCCATGACTTTACCAGTGGTCGCAGCCGGCCCCGCCAAGGCGGATATATTCCTCCTCATCTCCGGATCGCTCGGTGACAAGGGATTCAATGATTCAGCCAAGGCCGGCCTCGACATGATCAAGACCAAATTCGGCGACCGCGTGACTACCAAGTACACGGAGCTCGGCTCCGACGCGGCCAAGTATTCCCCCGCCCTTGAGGACGCCGGCGCCGAAGGCTACGAAGTCGTTCTCTGCTCCAACAACTTCAACAACGCCGTCATGGAAGTGGCCGCCAGGTACCCCAAGACCCTCTACATCATGTATGATGGCTGGACCAAGGACGATATCGCCAATGTCTATGCCATCCAATACAAGAATTCTGAAGCTGGCTACCTCGCCGGCGCCCTCGCCGGTCTCATGACCTCGGCAAAAGGCAACGCCCAGATCAATCCCGCGAACATCATCGGCTTTATTGGCGGCCGCGAGATCACGAGCATCAACGACTTCTTCGTCGGCTACATCGCCGGCGCCCAGAAGGTCAATCCCTCGGTCAAGGTTATCTACAACTATGTCAATTCCTTTACCGACACCGCCAAGGCCAAGGACCAGGCCTTCATCCAGATAAAGACCTACAACGCCGACGTGATCTACCATGCCGCCGGCCGCGCAGGCCTTGGCCTCTTTGACGCTGCGGCCGAAACCGGCACCTATGCCATCGGCGTCGATACCGACCAGGCTTCCCTCTTCGGCAGCGAGCCGGCCAAAGCTTCCCAGATCCTCACCTCCACGATGAAACGCGTCGACCTCACCCTTTTCCAGGCGGTGAGCCGGTTCATGGACGGCGAGAAGCTCGGCGGGCAAAAAGTGTACATCGGCGCCGCCGAAGGCGCTATCGCCTATTCCGGGTTCAACAAGGCCGTTCCCGCATCTGTGCAGAAAGATCTCGAAAAGATCCAGTCCGAAATCAAAGCTGGTTCAGTGAAGATTCCCTCGGCCTTCACCATGAGCACCGAAGAGATCAACAAGATGCGCGACGCCGTGAACGCGGCCAAGAACTAGACAAGCTCTATTGAGCTTAAAGCTCTACTGAGCTTACGCGCAAGAATAGTGCCCACGCCTCCTCGCGAGGAGTGGGCATTGTTCTTGTCGGGGCGACAACTGATCATACAAGGAGGCGGCGGTGGAATTCATACTCGAGACAAAAGGCCTCAGCAAGGTCTATCCCAACGGCACCATGGCCAACAAACAGGTGAATTTCGGCGTCGCGCCCGGTGAGATTCTCGGTCTGGTCGGGGAGAACGGGGCAGGAAAATCAACCCTCATGAAAGTGCTCTACGGAGAGGAAAGTCCTTCGTCTGGCCAGATGTACTTTGAAGGCAAACCCATCATCTTCGCTTCATCCCAGGACGCCATCAAGACGGGCATCGGGATGGTCCATCAGCATTTCATGCTTGTACCCAGTCTTTCCCTGGCTGAAAACCTGGTGCTCGGTCTGGAAACGCGCAGGGGCAGAAGCCACATCTTCGACCTCGACAAGGCGGTCGCCCTCACCGAGGAGCTGGCCGAAAAATACAACTTCACGGTTTTCGCCCGCGCCCGCGTCGTTGACGTCTCAGTATCCATGAGGCAGAAGCTCGAGATACTGAAAGCCCTGTATCGCGGCGCCAAGATCCTCATCCTGGATGAGCCCACCGCCGTCCTCACCCCCCAGGAAACGGATGAGCTCTTCATCGAACTGGAAGCTCTTCGGAAGCATGGACACACCATCATATTCATAAGCCACAAGCTCAACGAGATTTTCAAGCTTTGCGACAGGGTGAGCGTGATGCGCGACGGCCGCATGATCGGAACGCACAAGGTTTCCGAAGTGGACAGACAGACAATCTCCAATGAGATGGTCGGACGCGAAGTGATCCTGACCGTCGACAAGAGAAAAGCTGCGCCAGGCGAGAAGATTCTCTCGGCCAGGGACCTCTCATTTGTGGACGATTTCGGCATCACCGCCGTCGACCATCTCTCGTTTTCACTGCGCAAGGGAGAAATCCTAGGCGTCGTCGGCGTCGATGGCAACGGGCAGTCGGAGCTCGTGCGCATTCTCACTGGCTCGATCAGGACCCTCTCCGGATCGGTCACCGTTCAGGGCAATGATGTCACGAACAGAAAACCGGGGGAAATAAGGAAAGCGGGGCTGGCACATATAGCCGAGGACAGGATGACAGTCGGGACAGCCCAGCCGGCCAGCATCGAGGACAACCTCATGGCCGACAGGTATTTCAAGCCCGAATTCACCGGGAAGGCAGGGTTCCTCAAGAGCGAGGCGATGTCCAGGAGGGCGGCGGAGATCGTTTCCACCTTCGACATACGCTGCAACTCCCCCAACCAGATGGTCTCCAGCCTTTCGGGCGGCAACATGCAGAAAGTAGTCATCGGAAGGGAGTTCACTGCCGATGCAGAGATTCTCGTGATAGCCCAGCCGACCCGCGGCGTCGATGTCGGGGCAATAGAATTCATCCACAGGCAGATAATCGACATGCGCGACGCGGGGA
>JBAQLW010000336.1:0-2562 GCA_049302175.1 Rectinemataceae bacterium | reverse complement strand
GATAGAGGTGATGATCGTTGTCTTGCTGATTTAACGAAATACGCATGACACAACAATAGACAGAATATACATTATACGAAGTTGCTAGTATGTCGCGAAACTGCTTGGAATGTAGGGCATGCTGTATACATTCTGCCCTACCGTGACTTGGTCCTGGCCATAGGAAACCGCGAAGAAGACTATATAGTAAGGCGATCCGGAACTTGAGGCAGTTCCGTTGTAATCGTCGTCCCCAGTATTGAAATCCCTGACGTAAAAACGGTCATCCGAAAGAGTGTTGATTGTCCGAATGACATCATAGGTAGATAAGCCATCATTCAGCGTCCAATTCGAAATCCCATTCAACTGTATGCTATAAATATTTTCATCGGCAGCACTACTAAGCGCAAGAAGAGGTTGAATTCGGTCTACTGAATTCCTTAGCCGTACGAATCTATAACTAGTGCCGGTTATAACTTCAATAAATTGATCAGGGTTCCCTTCATAGTCTTTACTGAGGTTACCTAGCGTTAAGAGCATATTAGAAGCATCTTGGTAATCCTGGTAGATGTGATAGAAAATCTCGATACCCTTGAATGTCTGATTTGCGCCTTCCGAGGCATCATAGTTGAGATTGGTATTCTGAACGCTCAGGGTGGCATTGCCACTGAAAAAAAAGTTTTGAGGCGGATATAAAAAGGTTACGGTCGGCAATCCGCAGCCCGACAAGGCCGCAAAAACCAAAATAAGGCAAGTAAGGAGCCGGAAAAGCTTATTTTTCACTGAGCCTGCCCTTCCCCTTCCATCATCCTCCATCAGTACGTAACAGCCTTACTTATCGTAACCCTGGGCCTTTAGAAAGACAACTCTGTCCTTCGCGAGCAGGGCCCAGTCGGTATTGGCAAAATCCGAGAGAATCTTGTTGTAGCTTTCCAAGGCGGCTTTCCAGTCCGACTTCGCTTCATTCAAGCGGCCGATCGAGAAATAGGCATGGGATAGATTGGGCGTGTCTTCCTTGTACTGAGTGATGATTGTCGTGTAGTGCTCAAGGGCGACATCGGCTTTACCCTGCTCTTCCGCGGCGACAGCGGCGCTTTCAAGCGCCAGGGGAGCGAGATAGGTCTTGGGAAGCCGCGTGGCGGCCTCGAGGCTCGCGGTTTCGGCGTTGGCCCAGTCCTGCTTGACGGCGTAGAGACTGCTCTTTGTGAAGAGCGCTTCCTGGGCCGCAAAGGAATGCGGCCATTTTTTCGCCACATCATCGAGATCAGCCAGGATCGTGATCTCGATTTCCGTCTTTTTCGCTTCCTCGGTCTCATTGTTCCATTTCGCGATCTGCGTTCGTACTTCTTCCATGGCACGGGAAGCATTCTCGACCTTAGCGTTCGTGATGACCGAATAGACTCCAACGAAGAGAACGATACCAAGAATGGCGGCGGCAATAGAGATAAAAACGATCCTTTTCTTGCTTATGAATTCAGAAATTTTATGGATCAGATCCTTTTTTTCTTCGCTATTTTCAGGCCTTATGATTTTTGCCTTCGTTTCCACAGCTCACTCCTTGGGTTGCGCAATATTAAGCTCTTTTATCAATCGTGATAAGTAGGTTCTCTGTATCTTGAGATCACGGGACGTCTCGGTCTGGTTCCAGCCATGCATTTCCAGGGCTTTCCTTATGAAGTGGGCTTTGAAGACGTTGATGGCTTCCTTGAGATTCTTGCCGTGGAAATCATCCACGTCTTCGGATTTTCCGCCGAGCATCAGATCCCCGGCAGTGATCACATGATGCCGAGTCATCACGGCTGCCCTCTCGACGGCATTTTCGAGTTCCCTTACGTTGCCAGGCCATGCATAGGACAGCATGGTCTCGATGGCTGAGTCGGAGAAGCCGCTGATCTGCTTATTGGTCTCCCTCGCGGCGTGCTTGAGGAAGTGGGAAGCCAGGGCGGGAATATCTTCTTTCCGTTCGCGGAGGGGAGGAATGTAGAGCGGAAGGACATTGAGGCGATAGTAGAGGTCGGAACGGAATTCCTGCCTGCCTACCATTTCCTCGAGATCGCGGTTGGTGGCAGCCACGATGCGGACATCGACGGTTTTCGTCTCCGAAGACCCTACCTTCTCGAAGCTTTTCTGCTGGAGGACGCGCAGCAGTTTGGACTGCAGGCGCAGCGGCATTTCCGCTATCTCGTCGAGAAAGATCGTGCCCTTGTCGGCAAGCTCGAAACGGCCTTGCCTGTCCTGGTACGCATCGGTGAATGCGCCCTTCACGTGTCCAAAAAGCTCGCTTTCCAGAAGGGTCTCGGGCAAGGCGGCGCAGTTGACGCGCACGAAAGGCCTGTCGGCGCGTTTCGATGCGCGATGCAGCCTTTCGGCGAAGAGCTCCTTCCCTACCCCGCTCTCGCCCAGGATGAGGACGGAGGCATCGCTTGGAGCTATCCTGTCGATGAGATCGATTTTCTCGGCCATAATTGGCGAAGCATAAACCAGGTTGTGCCACCCTGAATTCACCTGCGCTTTTTCGCTGAGATAGGATAATTCAATGGAAGTCTTTTCGAGAAACCGCGCGTTTTCCACGGCTATCGCGGC
>JBAQLW010000335.1:0-10572 GCA_049302175.1 Rectinemataceae bacterium | reverse complement strand
GGGTGAGTTCCTCCTCCGAAATCTCGAGCCGCTCGAGGAATTCGGAAGCCCCTTCGAAGATGTCGAATGTTTTCTCGAAGTTCGGATCGCGGTAGGAGAGGAATACAAAGACGCCGGAGTTGAGATCGTACATCGAGAAGCCGCCGTAGGCGCCGCCCTGTACGCGCACTTTCTCCCAGAGATAGGTGGTGTCGAGATATTTCTTGGCGACGAGGAAGGCTCCCGAAGGCTTGACGCCCGCGGCGGCCATGGGGTAGGCCTTGCCGACAAAGTTGACCTGGGTGGGGGCGGCCAGAAGTTCCATGGCAGGGGAGGCGGCCGGGCCGACGCGGGCGGCTCCCGCCGCCGGCAGTCCCCGCGGCAGCGACGCCGCGAATGCCTCAAGGCCGGGTTTCAGCGCCTCGAATTCCTTCCTGTCGATCGTGACGTTGACGATAGCCCGGGATGCGTCCAATACGGCCTTTTTGATGGCTTCGAGGTCGGCGAGCACCCCCATCCAGTCGGAATCGATCCGCGCCGCTAATTTTCTGAGGAAGAATAGCTGCTCAAGGCCGTTTATCCTCTCCGAAATCCGGTCGGCCTCAGTGAGTCGCGAGAGGAGCCTCAATCCCACCAGGCGATGCCCGGCGGGGATGAGGGACGCTTCGGCTTGGGCTTTCTCCTCCAGCACGATCTGCTTGAAGCGTTCCTTGTTGTCCAGCCTGGCTTCCATGAGCAGCGCGGTCAGAAGCTCGAAAAGCTTGGGCGTTTTTTCGGCGATAGCCTTGGCCCTGACGACGAACCACGTGGAAGCCTCGACGCTTTTCCACTTTGTGGTGAGAACGGCCGTCGTGCCGATGCCTCCCGTATGCTTGCCGATCTCCTGACTCATTGTCACGTAGTCGGCCTGAATCGTGCCCATCTCCAGGAGGGCTCTGCCGAGGAGGCCAGCGTAGGGAAGCAGGTTTTCGCCGAGAGTATCCAGCGGAAAGGCGAGGTCTAGATAGAAAATCGAACTCGTGGGCAGATCGTGGAAGAGGAGGGTGGAAGAGGCGACTTTTCCCACTTCCGAGGGAATTCGCGTCGATTCGACGGGCAGATCCGAGCGTTCGAGGGAGGGTATGGCGGCGAGGGCTTCGGGGCTGTCGGGCGTGTTCTGGCCGATCCGTAGCCGCTCGGCGGCCAAAGCCACCGCCTTTATATCTTCGGCCGACATCGCGGCGCGGACTGCCTCGAGGGTGGCTTTTTCAGCCTTGTCCCTCTCTTCGCCCGCCCTGGAATCGGGCAGGAGCGACACGGTGCTCCTGTGGGGATTGTCGAGCAGCCATCGGCGGATGAGCCTTTCAAAGTACACCCCTTCGCCCATAGCCTCGGCTTTGATGGAAGCGAGGGAGGCTCCGAAGGAGAGGGCTTCGATAGGATCCTTGTCGTAGAGCCACTCGTTGAGGGCTTCCAGCATGATGGCAAGGCCGCGGGGGAAGCGCCCCGAATTCTTCTCGCGCAGGGCGAATTCTATCGTGTTGAGGGAAGCCTCCACGGTATCCGGATCTATGCCTTCCTCGGCGAGCCGCGAGAGCTCCGAGAGGATGAGCTCCTCCACCATGGCCACCTTGTCGGGATGTACTCCTTTCAAGCCCACCGACCAGGCTCCAATACGCAGCGAATCCTCGAGCCCGAAGCCCGCGAGATCCTCGCCGAGCCCCGAATCGATCAGAGCCTTGCGCAGCGGCGAGGCCGGCGTTGCGGTGAGGATATGGGCGAGAATGGAGAGGCCCAGCGATGTTTTCTGGTCGCCGTGTTCGGACAGAGCCCAGTTCACGGCCGTCCAGGCCTTGGGTTCGCTGCCCTCATAGGAGGCCGTCAGCGTTACAGGCGCGGTGAAGGATTTCTGGATGCCCGGAAGAGTATCGACCGCGATGCGGGAATACGGCGCCAGCCAGGCGTCGATGAAGGCGAGTCTTTCCTCGGGATCGTCGTCCCCATAGAAGTAGATGAATGCGTTGGAGGGATGATAGTGCTTTTCATGGAAAGCCTTGAAGCTTGCGTAGTCCAGCTGGGGAATGACGGCAGGGTCGCCGCCCGAATCGAGGCCGTAGGCCGTGTCGGGGAAGAGGGAGCGGCGGCACAGGTCGTCATGCAGGTCGTCGGGATCGGAATAGGCGCCTTTCATCTCGTTGAAGACGACGCCTTTATAGGAAAGGGCTCCCGTCCCGGGATCGACCTCGTAGTGCCATCCTTCCTGCCTGAAGGTGTCCTCGGTGATGCGCGGCCTGAGTACGGCATCCATGTACACGTCGACGAGGTTGTAGAAGTCTTTTTTATTCGTCGATGCCACGGGATAAACGGTCTTATCGGGATAGGTGAAGGCGTTCAGGAAGGTGTTGAGGGAACTTTTCATCAGCTCGACGAAGGGTTCCTTGACGGGATATTTTTCCGAGCCGCAGAGCACCGAATGCTCGAGGATGTGGGCGACGCCGTCGGACCGCGAGGGAGGCGTCCTGAAGGTGATGCCGAAGGCCTTGTTTTCGTCCTCATTCGCGATGGAGAGAAGGCGGGCGCCCGTAGCGTCGTGGCTGTAGAGGCGGGCGATGGAATCGATCTCCGGTACCTTTCGTTCCTCTATGAGAGTGAATGACATTGCTGACTCCTGATAAATTCAATCGTTGCGGCCGGAACGGGCTTTGTCTTCGTACATCAGCCTGTCGAGCCTGTGGAGGAAGATATCCAAATTCCCATCCCTTTCCAAATCGAAGACGGCCTTGCCCATGCTGGCCGAAAGGGCGAAGGGCCTTTCGGGCGAATTGGCGGCTTCCATATTGGCGACAATTCTTGAGGCGATGAGCTTGAGTTCATCCTCGTTTCCCGTGTCGAGAATGACGATGAATTCATCGCCGCCGAATCGGGCTACAAAGTCGCTCTTGCGTACCGAGTCATGGAGTATCCTGCATGTTTCGATCAAGGCTTGGTCGCCGGCGAGATGTCCGAAGGTGTCGTTTATCCGCTTGAAATGGTCCAGGTCGATCATGATGCCGGCGAAGGTACGTCTGGAATTCACCTTGCGAACGAGGGTGGCCAGGTATTCCTGGAGGCTCGACCGGTTGAAGGCTCCCGTAAGATAGTCGCTGTCTATCTGCCTGTTCTGGACGTTGACGAAGGTTATGAAGACGGAGATCACCGTGGCGGGCCAGAAAAGGTTCGTTCCGTAGATAAAGTTCTGCAGGACTCCCCCGATGATAGGCATGACCGGGTAGAACATCAGGTTGCTGAAGGAAGACAGGGGGATCGCTTTCCTGCGCTTGATGAGGACGTAAGCGGGAAGGAGTCCCATGACGGCCATCAGTGTGTTGAAGAGGCCGTTGAGGGGGCCGCGGGCGTAGACGTTGTGCGCGTCGAGGAAAAAGAGCAGGCCATAGGGCAGGCTGACGAAGACCGAGAGCGCGCCCAGTGTGGCGATGGACAGGGCAATCCAATAATAGGCTGAACGCGTGACCGGCTTGTCGGGCTCGGTGAAGTGATCCACGTAGACGAGGTAGATGCCCATCGGTATGAAGATGAGGGCGTAAAAGATGGCGTTGATCGCGTAGCCGGCGATGCGCATGGAGGCGCCGGGCTTGCCGTCCACGACCCAGCTCGCCCCTTCGAAGACAATCACGAGGCCTATGCTGAGGATGAGGAGGAGAAAGAGGCTGGAGTCCATGAAGCGGTGATCCCTGCTTCTCAGGAGGATGGTTGTGCCGATGATCGCGAGGATGGCGAGCGAGAAAATGTCGATTTCGATGCGGAGCAACGTTTCGATTGCCATGTTAGGGTTTTGCTTTCCTTCGTGATGAGATGTGTGAATGAGCCATGAAAATCATTCTACCGAAGGCATTGGATATTGCAAGGCCGGCGGCGAGAGCGAAGGCTGACATGAGGGTTGTCATAAAAAGCTCGACCGTCCTCATCGAGTCGCCCTCGAGGGTGGAGAGCATGGTGTAGTACATGCCCCCGCCGGGTACGAGGGGGATGATGCTCGCGATGATGTAGACAGTGGCGGGCCTGGAACGAATCCACCCGGCGATTTCACTGTAGAATCCGGCGGTGAGGGCGGCCAGGAAGGCGGCGAAGACGGGCGAGCCCATCTGGGGCAGGCTCTGGAATACTCCCCAGCCGATGAAAGCTCCGAGAGATGCGAGGATTATGTCTATGGAGTGGAGCCCAAAGAGAAGGGAGAAGGCTGAAGTAGCCATGGCGGCCAAGCCTGGATTTTTCAGCCAGGCGAAAAGGGTGGAGATGTCGAAATTCATCCCAAACCTCCCCGTTCTAGGAGTTTCCACACGGCGAAGGCGCCGCCCGCGCCGGCGGAGATGGCCGCCGCGGTTATGAAGGCATCCACGCCCCGCCCGCCAGGCTGGTGAGGAATTCGGGCAGCCTGAGGCGCTGAAAGCCGAGGATGAGGAGGGAGAGGAGTGCGCCTATGGCGGCAGCCGCGACTGCTTCGACCGCGCCGCCTCCGAAAAGGAGGGTGAACAAGCCGGCGCCCAGGGCGCTCGCGCCCATGCGAACGGGGACGGGGCGCTCGCGAAGCCGCTCGATGGTGTCCAGCTCGGCCGCTGGAAATCAGTAATTTCTCGCGAAGATCGCCCTGTGCTTGGCGGGAGCTCCACAGAGAGCGCAGACTCCGTCCACGCCCTCCTGATGGCCGAGGGGCAGGCAGCGCAGGGTGGCCTTGACCTTGGCCTTGAGCCCGGCCTCGCATTCCGCTGAACCGCACCAGAGCGCCTCGGCGAAGCCACCATGGGCGTCGGCGGTGCCCCTGCCTTCGGCGCCGAAGAAATCCATCAGCTCTTTGTTGGAGCCTATTTTCACGGTATTGGCGTCGCGGAAGGCCACCGCGCGCTCGTAGAGCGAGGTCTGGATTCCGTCGAGGAGCTTCCTGACGGCGTCGGCGGCTTCGGCCGCGGTCACGAAGGATTTTTCGCCCGTGTCCCTGCGAACCAGGACGAGCTTTTCCGCGGCCATGTCGCGCGGGCCGATTTCGATCCTCACCGGGATTCCCCTCATCTCCCACTCGGCGAACTTCCAGCCGGGGCTCGACGAATCGTCGCCGTCGAGGAGGGCGCGGATGCCCGCGGCCTTCAGCGCGGCCAGCGTCTTCTCCGCGTAGGCGAGGACGGCCGCTTTGTTGTCGTTCTTGTAGATCGGGACGATGACGGCTTCCTCGGAGGCGAGGGTGGGGGGCAGCACGAGTCCCTTGTCGTCCGAATGCGTCATGATGACGGCGCCGACGAGACGGGTCGAAACGCCCCAGCTCGTCGCCCAGACATAGTCGAGATTGCCTTCGCGGGTCTGATACTTCACGTCGAAGGCCTTGGCGAAATTCTGGCCCAGGAAGTGGCTCGTGCCCGCCTGGAGCGCTTTCTTGTCCTGCATCATCGCCTCGATGGTGTAGGTGTTGATGGCGCCGGCGAACTTTTCCGTTTCGCTCTTCACGCCGACGACCACGGGCACGCAGAGATAACGCTCCACTACGTCGCGATAGACTTCGATCATGCGCAGGGTTTCTTCGACCGCTTCTATTTCGGTTTCATGGGCGGTGTGGCCTTCTTGCCAGAGGAATTCGCTTGTCCTGAGGAAGAGACGTGTGCGCTTTTCCCAGCGGACGACGTTCGACCACTGATTTATGAGGAGGGGGAGATCGCGCCAGGACTGGATCCAGTCCTTGTATTTCGCCCAGATGATGGTCTCGCTGGTGGGGCGGATGCAGTAGGGCTCCTCGAGTTCCTCGCCGCCTCCGTGGGTGACGACGGCCAGCTCGGGGGCGAAGCCCTTGACGTGATCGGCTTCCTTCTTGAGGAAGCTCATGGGGATGAGGAGGGGGAAATAGGCGTTCTGATGCCCTGTTTCCTTGAAGCGCCTATCGAACTCGTCGCGGATGCGCTCCCATATGGCGTAGCCGCGCGGCCTAATCACCATGCACCCTTTCACCGGCGAATAGTCCGCCAGTTTCGCATTGAGGACGATGTCGATGTACCACTGGGAATAGTCGACTTCGCGGGGCGTGATTTTTTCAGCCATGACTCACCTCAAGAGGGAAAAAGATGGGGAATTATATAGAAAAGGCCGGCCTCGATCAACAGGATGGCAGGGGGCGAAGCCGGGGGCTTCAAGGCTGAGGAATTTCGCTGTATCCTGTCGAATGTGACACTCCAGACAAGACGGCGTACCTATTGGATATTCTTTGGCATCAGCAGCGCCATGCTGCTGACAGGCCTTGTCTTCACCATTCTCCTCGCTACGCGCAGGAATTTGGTGATTTTTCTCATCGAGCATGACATCTACGAAGTCCATTCGTTTCTGAAGCTGCGCATCCCCTCCTATATTCTCTCAATGGCCGACGTGCTCGTGCTCTGCCTCTTCGCCGTCGTGGTGGGCGCCCTGATATTGCGGACATTCAAGAAAACCGTTTCGGCGGAAATCTTTTTTTTCGCTTTCTGGCTCGCCACGCTTTCCTTTGAATCCCTCAGGCTTGTCCATCTTTTCCTCGCTCTCGGGGGAGGCTCCGATTCCGTCCTTGCCGCCCTCGACAAGCTCTATATCGGGACACGATTCTTGGGCTATATCGCCATCTTCATTTCTGGGCTCTATGCGGCGGGCATGAGAAACGACAGGCAATTTTCAATTATGTCCGTCAGCGTGGGGATCAGTATAGCCCTTGTTTCCATCCTTCCCGTGAACACAGGTATTTGGGCGGGGAATCTCATGTTCAAAGTGGGATACAGCGTTCTCATCGAAGGATTCTCGCTGGCCATCATTCTCATAACCATCGCCAACTATCTGATCGCGGTGCGGGTGAGGGGCGACAGAGCCTACTACTTCATCGCCCTGGGCATAGCCGCGATAGCGGTGGGCACGCAGTACGTGAGCCGCGATGGATCACCCATGCTCAGCCTTGTCTCGATACTGGCAATGGCGGCGGGAAGCTTTCTCTATATCTATAAGATCCATTCATTCTACCTCTGGCAGTAGTGGGCACGGGAAGAGTCTTCGACCTTCTTCCTATCCCGTCTCCATGTCGGAATCAGAGACCGAGTATGGTAGCGGCCAAGCCGGCGGCGAGGGGGAGGAAGATGTTGTCCCAGTCCTTTGCGGGTACGGCTTCCACGAAGGTGGATACGGCGGCTATGGCGAGCGAGACCCCAAGCCTTCTCGACAGGGCGTAGGCGGAGATCAGGGATGCGGTGAAGCAGGTGAGGCTGCCTTCAACCGACTTGCCGTGGGTGAAGGGCATAGGGATTCTTCCCAGCGTCTTTCCCACGAGGCTGGAAAAGCTGTCGCCGAAGGCGAGGATGTATATGGCGATCGAAGCGGGCAGGGGCTGGAAAACCAGAAGTGAGAGAAGAGCCCCGAGCCCTAGAGTGACAGGGCCCATGATGAAGCGGCCGTCATCGCGGAGGCGCGCGGCCTGGACAGTGAGCCGGGATATGAGGGGTACGTGGATGCCGTGCATCCTGAGCGTTTCGAAGACGATGTAGAGGGCTGTGCCCGCGGCGAGAAGGATGATCGTCATCAGCCTTGAGATGGAAAGAAGGAAGGGAACGAAAGCTATAAGCAGATGGATGGATTTGCGCGTGAGTTCTATCGTGACTTCCTGGCGCGTGGCTTTCTTGCGTTCCCTCACCCGCGATAGGAGTTCCTCCGGAATGCCGACGTTTTCCTGCCTCATCGTTTCTCCGCTCGCCGCATATTGACACCCTTTACGGGCTTTGGTAGGATTGCCACCTGTCGGAGAGCGTTGGGTGGGCGATTAACTCAGCGGGAGAGTGCTACCTTCACACGGTAGAAGTCATTGGTTCAATCCCAATATCGCCCACCGAACGCTCTCTCTTTATTTCCCAGCACCCGCCCAAAACCGAGGCAATCCAAATTCCACGACTCAATCCAGGCGACGGTGCGGATGCCCGCTTCGCCGCCCAGACTACTATAATCCTATTTTTTAATAATATCCATAGGAGGGCTCTGTCTGGCCAGGGTCCTGTCCTCGATCTTTCCCAGAAACCAAAGAAGCCCAGCCGTTACTCCGGCGATCGCGCCAATCAGCGGCCATACGGCGTCGAGGCTCGTTGCGTCGATGAGCTTGCCGATGACTGGAGGGCTGATAGTCCAGCCAATGCTTCCCAGAAAAGGCAGGACGGCCTGGAAGCGTCCCCTGTGTGAGATGGGCGTATGGTTCGCGACGTATGCCCCTTCGTTCGTGGCGTTTACGATCTCCCCTATCGTCCAGATGAATGTCGACAGATAGAGAAGCCAGATATTGCTGGCCAGCCCTATCATGCCGAATCCCAGAGCGAAGAAAAGACCCGACAAGGCCACGGAATTGATGGGTTTCCATCGCTTCGTCAGCGCCATGACGGGCGTGGAGAGGAAGATGACGAGGACCGCGTTCAGAGTCATGCATGAGCCGAAGATAACCGCCCCCGTCGCGCCGAACACGGCCTTGGCCTGCAGCGGCAGGGCAAAACGGTGCTGGGCGTAGACGAAGCCGTACCATGTCGTGAGCAGGGTGAAGATGATGAGGAAGGGGCGCGACATCAGGGCTTGGGCTAGGGTTCCCGTATGCGCTTCCTCGGTGCTTCCCGTCCCTATCGTTGCGTCTATCTGCTGCTGGGTGGGCTTTGTCTCGGGCACTTTCATGCCCACAATGTAGGTGGCGGCGAAAACAGCCAGGGCGTTGCCCCAGAACAGCCATGACGATGCGTGCTCGAAGAGGAAACCCGCGATGAGCGATCCCATGGCGAAGCCGAGGTTGTGCCCGAGATAGGTGAGTGAAAAGGCCGTACGTCTGTTGTCCGGGGTCGTCAGGTCCATCATCATGGCCGATCGAGCAGGGTCGGTGAGACCGTCGAAGAAGACGCTCGCAAGGATGAGCCAGGGGACGAAATCCGAGAAGAGGGCAAAGCCGCAGGGGATGTAGAGGGCTGCCGAGATGATCTGAGTGACGACCATGAGTTTCTTGCGCCCGAGTCTGTCGGCCAGCTTGCCGCCTATGAAGTTTCCCGGTATGTAGACCATGGAAATGAGGAACATGAAGGAGCCGGCGTCGCCCTGGGTCATGCCCAGCCTGCCCGTGAGATAGAGGGTGAGGAAGGGAAATACGAATATCCCCACAGAATTGACGACGGTGGCGAGGAAGAGAGTGTAGAGGGGTTTGGGAAGGCCTCTGTATACGCTGAAAAGGCCAGCCGCCCTGCGCCGCAGCGCCGGAATGAGTGTGTAAAGGTTCTTTTTATCTGCTTCGGTGCTCATAATTGTACCGCTTCCGCTAATGTGCGGTTCCACTGCGAACGGATGTCTTTCCGTCCGGCATGATGACTTCGCTTGCGCGCGACTGCTGTTTTGTGCGGGGTTGCTTGGGCCGGGGCGAAAGGGGGTGTGCTTTCTGTGCTTGAGCCCTAAGCAGCTTCGCGTTCGTTATTGTGCGAGGACTTTGCGTTTACAAACACTGCTTTGGCTCCTTTCCTGAAGATTGAAAACATGGTGGCAGATTCTTATGATATAGTCAACACGCACGCACGGCACGGGCGGAGTTCCTCATCGAATGGATTTCGCTTCATTGAAACGCGGCGCGGAATGGAGGGCAGGCATGGATGGGATTTTCTTTTCAGATGAATCGAGAAAATTGGACATCATCGAACCGGGACTGGTGTCGCGCAAGGTGAAAGCGTACGGCGAAAAGTCGATGGTCGTGGAGGTGTACTTCGAGACCGGCGCCGAAGGCGCAGCGCATTCGCATCCTCACGAGCAGATTTCCTACTGTCTCGACGGAAGCTTCGACTATTATGTAGGCGAGACGCACTACGTCCTGAAATCCGGCGATTCCATCCTGGTCGAGGGCGGAGCCCGCCATGGCACGAAATGCCTTGACAGCGGCAGGTTGCTTGACGTTTTCTCCCCGCCACGCGAAGATTTTCTCGCGCGTTGAGCGCTATTGCTTCAATAAAGGAAAACGAGCCGGTCATGCCCAAATCTTCCCCGCGACGCGCTGCTCGTGGAGCCCTCTGCGGCGATCCCATGGACGGGTGATCCAGCATCTGGAACGCGGTGCATGTCTTCCCCGTTCCCGCCGGCCTGTTTTCGACCGAAAATACCGTCGAGGCCGGCATAGCGGGCACCTATGAGGCGGGAATCACCGTACTGCGTCCTGAGCATGGGGATCTTCAACGACCTGAGCAGACTGTCCAACATCCTTCTGGGAGTCGCCGGTATCGCCGTCTACCCCAGCGACATCGTCCTTCTCGTCCTGGTAGACGATCCCGGAGCCATCATGGTCTCCCATGCCTTGGGTCATTACAGCGCCCTCATCGTGGAACGGCGAAGGGCGGCCACGTTCCGGGAAGAAGCGCTCCACGATGAACTCACGGGATGCTACAACCGGAAAATACTGCCGGTTCGCGTCGATCTGGTGCGGGTAGCCCAGAGGAACATCCGCGCCGACGAGTTCTTCCTCGTCCTGCGAGGTTGCCCTCTCGAGGTAGCCAGCACGATAGCCGATCATCTTGTTTCGGATTGCAGGCAATCAGGCGTCGCCGCCGTCCAGGACGCGTCGGCCGCAAA
>JBAQLW010000334.1:0-2772 GCA_049302175.1 Rectinemataceae bacterium | reverse complement strand
GTTCTTGGCGAGGACGATGCGCGGCGCCTTGCCGTTTCGCTTCAGATAGTCGGCCCAGGCGTCGGCGAGGTCTTCGACCTCGTCGACGCGCAGGTATTCGTGGCCTGCGTAGACGATATGGTCGGGGCTGATGGGCAGGGAGAGCGGCGCGAAAGCCGCGGCCGAGGCCGCGAATTCCACACTCATCCTGTCGGCGCGATGCAGTATGGCGGCGTCGGCGCCCGCTAGGGCGCGCAGCGCGGTCTGGAATCCCGCGATGGCGCCCGCGTCGGCGGCCACGGCTCTCTCGTCGGGATTGGCGTCTGCGACGCCCGCGATTTCGGCCTTGAGCTTCGCGATGATCGCGTCCGATAGGGCAACCACCTCTTCCGGGCTCCCGCCCGCGACGAGAAGGCCGTGGTTCTGCATGAACATGAAGGCAGGCGCCCTGCCTTTCAGATTCTTGAATTCGGCGAAAATGCCGCTCACGGTTTTCGCGAGGATATAGCCGGGATCGACCAGGGGCACCCAGATGCCCTCGCCGCCGAAGAGGCGGCGGAAGGCGGCCTCGCCCTCGCGGCCGCAGGTGAGGCCGTTGACGATGGCCGGATGGGTATGCACGACGAAGGCCTGCGGAAAAAATCCGTGCAGGAGGGTTTCCACCGAGGGACGTTTCGTCTCGCCGGGAACCCTGGCGGCCATCAGGTCGGCGAGGGCTTCCTTTTCGCGGGCGGCGCTGTCGGCCGGGTAGGTTTTTTCCCATATAGCGTCGAGGCGGGCGCGGTCCATTTCGCAGAAGCCCGATTCGTCGATGGAGCCGAGGGCGAAACCCGATGCCTTCACATAGAGCCTGTCGGCCGTCTTCCAGGAAGTGTTGCCACCGCCGGCGAGGACCCAGGCCGGGTCGCCGCCGAAGCGGCGGGAAACAGCCGCGAGAAGAGCCAGCGAAGCGCGTTTTGTCGTGTCGATCATAGTCAATTCCGTTTTGTCAGGGTCGTGGCTGCATAGGAAGCCACTTCGCCTGAGAATTCGCGGTCGGCGGGCTTGTCCGCGCGCCGGCAGAATTCGTCCCAGACTGCTCCCCAGGGCAGGCCACGTTCCTCTTCGAAGAGGGCGAGGCGCGCGAATCCGTCGCCGCGAGCCTCGGCGGCGGCCAAAGCCTGGCGCGGCTCGAGGAAGGCCTTGAGGAAGGCTTTGCGCGCCGCCCGCGCCCCTATGGCCCAGGCGCCGATGCGGTTGATGGATGCGTCGAAGTAATCGAGTCCGAGCCTGATCCTATCGAGTCGGCCGGAGCGGACCACTTCCTCGGCCACTTCGGCCAGCTCGTCCCCGTTGACGAGGACGTGGTCCGAGTCCCAGCGCACGGGGCGGGAAAGGTGGA
Source organism: Rectinemataceae bacterium (assembly GCA_049302175.1). Taxonomy (GTDB): domain Bacteria; phylum Spirochaetota; class Spirochaetia; order Treponematales; family Rectinemataceae; genus CAYXUF01. The sequence continues at coordinate 1,412 of JBAQLW010000334.1, read as the reverse complement.
TGAGGAGGCCCGGAACAAAGGGCAGGACGGCTGAGATCTTGTCGGCGACGCTCTCCGTCGGATGGAAATGTCCCATGTCCATAGTGAGGAAGAGCCGGCGTGTGGCGGCGTAGCCGAGGTAGAAGTCGTGGGAGCCGGCGGTGAAATATTCGGCTCCGATGCCGAAGAGCTTGCCCTCGACGGCATCCTCCACGAGGTTGGCGGAGAGCTTTTCCTCATAGACGCGGTCGAGCGACTCGACGAGCCTTGCCCTATAGTCTCCGCGCGAGGCCGTCTTGTCCTTCGAGCCGTCGGGAATCCAGGTGTTGTTGACGCAAGGGGAACCCTGGGCGGCTCCCATGGCCGCGGCGACGCGCCGGGAACGCTGTACGTGCTCGATCCAGAAATCGCGCAAGGAAGATTCAGGGTTGCAGAGGGTCCATCCCGAGGTGGCCAGAGGATGGGAAAATAAGGTGGGATTGAAGTCGAGGGGGAGTTTCCGGGCCTTGGCCCAGTCCATCCAGCCCGCGAAATGGGCCGGTTCGAGGGCGTCGCGGTCGACGGCCTTGCCGCCGAATTCCCCGTAGATCGCGTGGAGGGAGAGCCGCAAGGATCCAGGCACCAGGGCGCGCACCTCGTCGATGTCGGCCCGCAGTTCGCCTATGTTCCGCGCCTTGCCCGGGAAGTTGCCCGTCACCTGTATGCCGCCGCCGTCGAGGGAGGCGCCGGCGCGCTCGAAACCGCCCACGTCATCGCCCTGCCAGCAGTGGAGGGAGAGGGGTAGGGAGGCGGCGGCGACCAGAGCGGTCTCAACATCTACTCCCAACTCCCCGTATCGCTCGACGGCGTTTTCAAAGGCCGCTTTGTCATTTTTCCTGTTCATTGTTTCGCTCCGCTTCGCGCCCCGGATTTCGCCCGTCCCGCCCTCAAGGAAGCCCTTAGTCCGTCGGTGAACTTGGGCAGGAGGATGGCGACGACCAGGAGGACGCCCGTGATTATATTCATCACTTTTCCGGGCACATTCAAGACGCCCATGCCGAATTTCATGTAGCCGAGGAGGAAATTCGAGATTATGACGCCGGCGATGTTGCCCTTGCCGCCCGTGATGGCTATGCCGCCGAGGACGACGATGGTGATCACGTCCGTGTCCCAGCCCGAAGCTATGTTGGGCCGTGTCGAGCCGATGCGTGAGGTGAGCATGACGGCGGCGATGCCGGCCGCGAGCCCGCTCGCGGCGAAGGCTATCATCCGGACCTTGTCGACAGGGACGCCCGAGACGCGCGCCGCCGTCTTGTTGAGAATGATACCGCAGAAGACGGCCGCCACGAGGAAGACGAGGAGTTCGAAGGGCACGAGGCTTTTGCCCAGGTAGCCCTGGCCGAAATAGGCGAAACTCGCGGGGTACTTCGTGTACGCCTGGTCGCCCAGCACCG
>JBAQLW010000333.1:0-3869 GCA_049302175.1 Rectinemataceae bacterium | reverse complement strand
AAAAACGACGGCAACCAGCGCGGCGGCGAAGAGAAAGCCCAAACCAGCGTAGAGGGAGGAGAGTCCAACCGCGGCGAATACAGGGTGGTTCTCGAAAAAGGCCCCTGGTTCGCTCGAAATGCGGGCGAAGCCGGCCGCGACGAGAAAAGGCAGAACCGAAGAGACGAGGAGGTAGGTGAGGCGGGGATAGAACCTCGGAAAGACGGCGAGCATGCCGGCCAGAAAACACCAAAGCGGCAGGTAGAAAGCTGCCCAGGCGAAGGAGCGCCCGAGGAAAAAGCCTGGCGTAACGAGGAAATTCCAGCCATCGGGCAAATAGCGCGCCAGAACGAGACTGAGGGTCAGGTAGCCGGCGATTAAAAAAAAACCCGCCCCTACCTTCCCTCCCACTGTCGCGAACCAGGATGGCTTAGCCGCTTTTCCTCCCGCCGCATTCCTTGAGGAGGTTTTCCTGGGTTTGGAGGCGATGACAACGGCTGCCTTTGGGCTTTGTCCCTTGTCTTCTATATCTATATCGGCATTGGCCGCTTCCTGTGATCTTCTCATGAACTCTCCATCGCTCGGCATGAAACCACTTTTAAGTATCGGCAGTTTTCTATGGCAAATGCAGGGAAATCAGGAACAGCGGCGAAGAGGGGGCCGAGACGGGCGGACCCAGCCCTCATCCCAGGAGAAGGCCTAGAATGCCTATGAGAACGAGGTAGGGGGCGAACCAGTAGATTTTGCCGCTCTTTATTATCTTTATGAGAATTTTGAGCGAAGCTATCCCCGAAACCAAGGCCGCCACGAAAGCGAGAGCTAGTTGGGAATAGGACACCGTTGCCATCATGGAGCCGGCATCCTTGATGGTGAGGACAAAGGCGCCGAGGATGGCGGGAATGGAGAGGAGAAAGGAAAACTCGCCCGCTGTCTCGCGGTTGAGGCCGGCGAATAGCCCGGCCGAAATGGTTATGCCCGAACGGCTGATGCCCGAAAAGACACCGATACCCTGGGCGAGGCCGATGAAGGCGGCCCTGCCTTTGCCTATCCGCGCGGGTCCGCGCTCTCCCGGCTTGATTATAGCGGTGAGTCCGAGAATCGCCGCTGTGATGAGCATGTTCACAGCCACCAGCTTCGTTCCCCTCAATCCGGGGAAGTTCTCGAGCAGCACTTTTTCGATCAGTATGCCTATGAGGCCGGTAACGGCGGTGGCGATTATGATAGGGAGCACGAAGGCGAGGTTCTGCCGGCTCTCCTCGTCCTTCTTTTTCTGGGTTTTGGTGAGGCCCTTCACGTTGGGAACTTTCTTGCCGAAAAGAAAGCGCCATAGGGCGAGAAAGATGGCCTCTATCCTCTTCCAGAGCACCGCGACGACGGCGAAAAGGGTGGCGACATGGAGGATGACGTCGAAAAGGAGTGGCACTTCGGTCAGGCCTAGGATATTCTTGAACAACTCGAGATGACCACTCGAAGAGATCGGCAGAAACTCGGCGATACCCTGAATGAGACCGAGGAGAAGCGCTTTCACTGCTGTCATGATTCCCCCATGGGCCTATGATACAGAAGAAGGCTTCGAGATTCAATGAAAATTCGCGGCGATCCCCTCAGCCGGGCGATTGCCTCTTTAGGCACTATCTGATTATAGTATAAAAAACATCGGCTCAGGCGGGCGCTTGAGTACGCAAGCCGCCACAAGCGGAAATAACAGCCCGAAAGGACATACTATGGATATCCAGAAAGACAAAGTCGTCACTATCGATTACAGCCTTCGCGACGCCGCCGGAAAACTCCTCGACTCTTCCGATGACAGCGAGCCTCTGACCGATCTCCACGGCAATGACAACATAATACCAGGCCTGGAAAAACATCTTGTCGGCAAGATTGTCGGCGACAGCGTGGCATGCGTTGTTCCGGCTGTCGAAGCCTACGGCGAGCGCGACGAAAGCCTCGTGTTCCAGGTCGCTAGAAAGGACTTCGGGGACAATGTCGAAGTGTCGCCTGGAATGCAGTTCGAGGCTCACGGCGACGACGGCGCCCAGATCGTCACGGTCGTCAGCGTGGCGGGCGACGAAATCACTATCGACGCCAATCACCCCCTCGCCGGCGAAACCCTCCACTTCGACGTGAAGGTGCTCAATATCCGCGAAGCCACCGAGGAAGAAATGAAACACGGTCACGTGCATGCCGAAGAAGGCTGCGGATGCGGCGACGGTTGCGACTGCGAAGACGGTTGCGCCGACGAAAGCTGCGGCGACGACTCCTGCGAAAGCGGCTGCGGATGCGGTTGCTCCGACTGACCTCTCTCTCGTGAAATCGGCGTTTCGACCTAGAATCCTCGATATCGCCGCCGCCATCCTCGGACTGGCGGCGGTTTTTATAGTATTCACCCTGGTGTATTCGGACAGCCAGGGCCGCCTGATGGTCCACATCACCGGAGAATCCGGCGAGTGGATGCAGCCCCTGGACAAGGCTGGCGATTTCGAAGTGCCCGGCCCCCTGGGCTCCACCTGGGTCCATATCGGAAACGGGAGCGTCCATATCGAATCCTCGCCCTGCCCCAACCAGACCTGCGTGGCGGCGGGCGATATTTCCCTTGCCAACCAGTGGATTGCCTGCCTGCCAAATGAGGTCTTCGTTTCCATTGAAGGATCGGCCGGTTCCGAAGGAGAGCCCGATGCGGCAGCGTACTGAACGCTTCTCGGACAAGGCCGATCTCACGGCCTTCCTCGGAGCCTTCTGCTTTTTCCTCTCCGCTGTCGAATACATGCTCCCCAAGCCCCTTCCCTTCATGCGCCTGGGGATAGCGAACCTCCCCATCCTTCTCGCCGTCGATATTCTGCCATTCCGCTGGTACCTGGTTCTCGCAGTCGTCAAGGTGATCGGAATGAGCCTGATATCCGGAACGCTTTTTTCCTATATCGCGCTTTTTTCAATGGCTGGCACGATGGCGGCGGCCCTGGCCATGTGGGGACTTCGCAGGGCAGGCGGCCGCTACATCAGCCAGATTGGCGTGTCCATCGCCGGCGCCATGGTCTCGAACGCTTCGCAGATATTCATCGCCCGCTACCTTGTGTTCAGGGAAACCGCTTGGCTCATCGCTCCTCTCTTCCTCGCCATGGGTCTCGCGACAGGCACGGGGCTTGGCATCTTCGCTGAGCGTTTCGCCCGGATTTCAAAGTGGTACGCGATGGCGATGTTCCTGCCCCCACCCGAGAAGAAAGCCGCGCCCGCGAAAGGGAAGGTTAGAAACCTCTCGAGATTCCGCCTGTTTCCCCGTCGCGGCACCGAAAGCCGGCAGGCGATGAAGGAAAAAGCTGCAACCAGGCGCGCGGCTCGAAAGAAAAAAGCCGAAGCGCTTTTCACTCCGGAATCTCTCGCGCTTTCCGGCATAATCGCCATGTTCGCTTTTTTCTTCGCGGAAGGGCTTGGAACCAAAGCCGTCATGCTCTGCCTCTTCGCTTTCGCCGCCTCGGCGATGGGAAAGCGATTCTCGCTCGTCACTACCTTGTCGGTATCGCTGGGTATCATCGCCGCGAATCTCCTGGTGCCCTCCGGCCTCATACTCACCGAGCTATGGGGCTTCCGGATCACCAAAGGGGCTCTCATCGAGGGCATTGGCAAGGCTCTCACCTTCGAGGGGCTGATGTATCTTTCGAAAGCGACGATCATGCCCGGGCTCAAGCTGCCGGGACGGCTCGGCCGAATCGTGGCCGCTGCCTTTACCTACTACGACAAGGTGATCGAATACAAGGGAAAGATCAGGGCTTCCTCCCTCGCCTTGGACTCCGACGATATGATGCTGCTTGTATGGGAGTCAGGGGAAGGAAGAGCGGGTGATGGCGCAGCCACGGGTGATGGCGCAGCCACGGGTGATGGCGCAGCCACGGGTG
>JBAQLW010000332.1:0-5363 GCA_049302175.1 Rectinemataceae bacterium | reverse complement strand
GGCGTCGGCAGCGTCCCCCGGCGCAAAAAAAAGCATGCTAAAAATGACGAAGGACACCCCCAGCAGCACGGGTATCATCATCACCAGCCTTCTGAATATGAATTTGATCAAGGAACCATTCTCCTTCGCGGTGGAATATATGCCGACTCCATAAAACAGGATCCCCGATCCGGCAGGTTTTGCCGGATCGAGGGTCCTTTACGCATGTATAGCAGAAAATGTTCTTGAAGTTTACTTGTAGACGGAGACCTTGGCCATCTCCACCTGCTGCATCGGATCGCAGGCCCAGCCTTCCACTCTGTCGCTCAATCCATAGATGACGGGCGTAAAGGCGAAGGGAACGGTGTAACGGATATCCCATAGGTAATCCTGGATCTCAGCATAGGCCGCCGCGCGTTTCTTGCTGTCGTAGATGGTCTTGGCGGCCGCGAGCTTCTTGTCGATCCAGGGATCGTTCGGCTCGAGGCGTTCGCCGAATGCCGAGTCGTAGATGATGAGGATGTTGGACGGCTCGTTGACGTTGCCGGCCCGCATGCCCGCCTGGAACTTGTTGCCCTGCGCGGTGTAGGTGGAAGCCGTCATCTGGAAGATCTTCACCTTTACGCCGACGGCGGCCCACATGTTCTGGATGATAGACGCGAGCCTGATGTCGGCTTCGCGGTTCTCGAGCAGGAAGTTCATGGTGAAGCCATCGGGATAGCCGGCCTTCGCGAGGAGTTCCTTGGCCTTGACCGGGTCATAGGGCAGGACGCCCTTGTTCTTGAACGCGAAGACGGTGGGAGGATACAGGCCGTTCGCCACGGAGGCAGTCCCTTCATACACTGCGTCGACCAGGGCGACCTTGTCGATGGCGTAGGACAGCGCGTACCTGATGTCTTTGTTGCTGAGAAGCTTGTCCTTCATGCTGAAGGTGAGGGTCATGTAACGGCTGGAGTCGCCCATGAGGATGTGGGCGTCTTTCAGGTTCTTCACTCGTTTGACGTCGTTGGCCGCGACGTCGAAGATGGCATCCACGCCGCCGGTCTCCAGCTCGATGACGCGGTTGGCGGCTTCGGGAATGATGGAATAGATCACGTTCTTCGTGATCGCTTTTTCGCCCCAGTATTCCTCATTGCGCACGAGCGCGATCTCGGAACCCGATTTCCACGAAGCGAGCTTGTAGGGACCGGTTCCGACGGGATTGCGGGCAAAAGCGTCGGCGCCCATCCGCTCAACGGCGGCCTTGCTCACGATGGCGCCGCGTCCCGTGGTCAGCGTATTGAAGATCGCCGCGTAGGGAGTCTTGAACTTGATCCTGATGGTGTAGGGGTCCACGATCACGGTGTTGTCGGTATCGAAGGGAGCGAAGGTGGAAGCGCTGATGGAATTGGCCTTTCCGCGCTTGAAAGTGAAAAGAACGTCCTCGGCGGTGAATTTCCCGCCGTCATGGAACTTGACGTCCTGGCGGAGCTTCATTTCCAGGGTAAGGTCGTCGAGGAATTTCCACTCTGTGGCGAGACGGGGATGCACCACGCCTTCGGCATCCTCATAGACGAGTTTGTCGAAAATGTTCAGCTGGACCATCCAGTTGCTCACCATGTTGGAAGCCTGGGGATCCATGGTCTTCAGATCCTCCCATGTCGCCACCCTCAGGGTGTCCTTGAGCTTCCTGCCGGCGTTGTCCGCAGCGCCGACGGTCGCGGCGAGCAGCACTGCGATGGCCACGGCCATCAAGATTACCTTTCTCTTCATGTTTCCTGGGTCTCCTTTCTAAAAATTTGGTCTATGCCTTGAGTTCAATCTTAAATTCATAAGCCATGTAGGCGGCAATCCGGTCGACGCACTTCTCTACGAGCGCTTTACCTTTTTCGGCGGTCGCGACCGTGGCGTCTCCGACGGTGGCGTTGGGAGTCTTCGCGCTCAAAGGGATATAGCGGATCACGTCGGTGAAGTCTTGGTAGAATTCGGAAGGAGGTTCGATCCTCGTGGCCTTGGACATATCCACCAGGTCTGGCCGCAGATAGAGCATGACCGAAGTGCCGCATTCGCTCGCGTGGCCATGAGCCATATACCCTTTCAGCTCGAAGATGTCATTGCCGTTGGCGGCGGCGAAACGCCACCAGTCGATCTGGCCGCATTTCACCTTGCGCTCCCTCTGGTAACGCCTGGCCAGATAGTTCACCATGTCCACATTGCCGGCGTGGCCGTTTATGAACATGAGGTTCTTGAATCCGTAGTCCATGAGCGCGGTGCACAGATCATCCATGGCCGCTTCGTAGGTGGATTTCCGCAGCGTGAGGGTGCCCGGGTAATCCAGGAGCATCGACGAGTCGCCCATGCCGATGGCGGGTGCCACAAGAGCGCCCGTCTTCGCCGCTATGCGGAGCGCGAGCGCCTCGGCGACGATGGTATCGGATCCCATCGGCAGGTGAGGTCCATATATCTCCACCGCGCCGGTCGGAATTATCACCGTGTCCGTCACTTTTCTGCGTTCGTCGAAGGCTGTCCAGCTCATTTCTTCTATCTTACAGGTCATATGGCTGCTCCCAGAAGGTTATACACTTATTTTATGCACTGTCGCGGAATCAATATACAGTCGGCTGAAACAACTGGCATAAAAGAAGACTGCTCTAGAATCTTCCCCGAGGTGTGGTAAAACCGCCTCGGGGAAGATTACGCATATATATAGCTTTGTCACCCTATCCTGATGAGTTCCCAAGTATAGACTAAAAAATTCTTATGTCAATTAAAAGTTTGAATCCTGTTTGTTGCCTTTTATGAGTAAATATAACTATTTAATGATATTTTATGCGTTTTCGTACCCAAGAGCCAGGGCCACCAGGAGTGAAACACCACGCTCCAATGTTTCATCGTTGAAATCGAAGCCCGGATTATGCAGGCTTGGCCATGCTTTACCCAGGCCCAGGCGGAGGAGACAGCCCGGAACTTTCTCCAGATAATAGGCGAAATCTTCCGATCCCATCGAGAGAGGCTGATCATCCGTCCATGCCTCGACGCCAAACGCAGCCGACACGATCGACCTGGCTTTTAAAACCGCCATTTTGTCGTTATACAGCGGAATATATCCTTCGATGAAATCAAAGGCATAGGTACATCCTCCAGCCGCGCAGGCGCCGGCTATCGCCGAATCCATCTTTTCGCGGATGAAGTCCCTCAATTCCTTTCTGAAATAGCGGACCGTACCTTCGAAAACCAGTTCCGATGGTATGACATTCCTTGAATTGCCTGCGGAAATCCTGCACACCGAGATGACGACCGGATCGAGCGGATCCGCGGCTTTGTGCGGCATGCCGCTCCACCCGTGGAGCGCGAAGCAGGACCGTAGGTCCGCTCTTTCCTCCCCTGAACAGCCCCACTATATCGGTGCCGATGATCGGGTCGAGCCGCTTCCATCATTCAAAGCTTCCCATGGTTAAGAAACTTGGAAGCGATGAGTACCGCTGCCGCAATCCCGCCTTGACAATTCCAAGGCTGGCGGCCGACAATTCACCCAACGTTTCGCGCCCAAAAGGGGAAAAAGTGAAAGAGATCCAAAAGTTCGATATGGTGAGGAAGCCGGTGAAACAGCGCTGGTTTCTGACGCCGATCGCGTGGCTCCTCAGCTACCCCGAGATACGAGCGCGAATGCTGAAGATCACAAAAGTGAACATGGAGGGCCTCAAGCCCCCCTATCTTTTTCTTTCGAACCATATGGCCTTTGTCGACTTCAAGTCGACGACGCGCGCAATCTTCCCCCACGGAGCCAACTATATCGTCGCCATCGATGGCTTTCTGCGGGGCGAATGGCTTCTGCGGCAGGTCGGCTGCATCTGCAAGCGCAAGTTCACCGACGATCTGCTCCTCATCCGGCATATGAAGTACGCCCTCGAGACCCACAAATCAATCGTCGCCCTCTGGCCCGAGGCGCGGTATTCCTATTGCGGAACCAATTCCGTCCTGCCCGCTTCCCTGGGCAAGCTCATCAAGATGTACAAGGTCCCGGTCGTCACCTACATCCAGCATGGAAACTACCTCTCCCAGCCGGTGTGGAACCTCGAAAAACGAAAATGCCGCATCGAGGCGACAATGACCCAGCTTTTCACGCCCGAGCAGATCGCGAAGACGAGCGTCGCCGACATCAACCGCGCCATCAATGCCGCCTTCACCTATGATGAATATCGCTGGCAGAAGGAAAACAACATCGTCCTCGACTATCCCGACAGGGCCAAGGGCCTGCATCACATACTCTACCAGTGTCCCCATTGCCTCACCGAATCGAAGATGGAATCCGACAAGGATGAGCTCTGGTGCGGGCATTGCCACAAGCGCTGGAAGATGAGCGAGCTGGGCGAACTGTCGGCGGAAAAGGGCGTGACGGAATTTTCCCACATTCCCGACTGGTTCGAATGGGAGCGCGGCCAGGTGCGCAAACAGGTGGAGGAAGGAAGCTACTTTTTCAAGGACAAGGTGAGGGTCGACTCACTGCCCAACGCCAAGGGCTATATCAACCTGGGCGAGGCTACCCTCACCCACTCCTCCGACGGTTTTGTTCTCGAAAAACTCAACGATACTGAACATTTTCTTCTCGAGAAGAAACCGCTGTCCCTCTATAGCCTCCACATCGAATTCAACTACCTGGGGAAGCACGGCGACTGCATCGATCTTTCGACTCACGACGACACCTTCTATATCTATCCCCTGACGAAGAAAAACGTGGTGACAAAGCTGCAGTTCGCGGTGGAGGAGATATTCAAGATCAAGGCTTTTTCGGCTGGCCCGAGATAGTACCGTAAGACCAAGAGCCGATTCCTCCCAGATCCAGAACCTTTCGGTAACCGAGGGCAGCGAGGGGCGCCGCGGTGCATGAATCTTTACCAAGCTCGGGCGCGTTTTTCAAAAATTTGGTACCCCACAGCGTCGAAAGGCTCATCGTCTCGTCGTAATCCATAACCCAAAGTATATTCAGGTTTTGTTTTTCGTAATACAAGCCGAATCGCTGGGGCTCAAGAAAGCGACCTTGATATTTTACGATTACGTGGAAACAGCCGTCAGGCTTGAGAACACAGACGAAGGACGCATCCCTGCCAAGCCGGTAGACAAGTGCGATGGCGAAGTCCTCGCAATCACCGCCGCCCTTCGCATCGAATTCCATGGGGCTGAACCAGTATTCGCCAAAATCACGGATGTATTTTTTCGAGGCCACCCCGGACCACGCGTCATACAGACTCTCTTCTTTATAGGAGTAGCCTTTAAGGTTGAGAGCATAGGTCGAACAGCCTGTGAGCACGGCACCTATAAAAGCAAGGGCAACCAGGTATTTTCGCATGACAGGCTCCCGTTGAAATTGCCCTGCGGTTTATTACCGTGAACAGTATGGTCAGATA
>JBAQLW010000331.1:0-4328 GCA_049302175.1 Rectinemataceae bacterium | reverse complement strand
GTCGAGAGGGTTGTCTTCCAGGGGAATTTCCAGCGCCTGGTCCTTCGACTCAAGGTTTCCCTGGATACAGGCGGACGCGTACACATGCCTGATGTCGAAGACGAGGGCCTTATCGAACTCGAGATCGACACTTCATGGAGCATTGTCCCAGGCGAAGAGGTCGGGGTCGACGTCAGGCCTGAAAAATGCGGGATTCTTCCAGAGCTCTCATGATGGCCGAGGCCGAGGCCTCGGCCGAATCGCCCTCGCGCCATTGGTAGCGTAGGCGGCAGGCGGATTCGTAGAGAGGTCCACGCATGTCCATCAGCGCCCTCGCCTTATTCTCATAGTCGCCCGATGCGAGAAGGGGGCGCTTGAAACGCTCGCCCCTGAGCCTCCTCATGAGTTCGGCGAAGGGAACATCGATCCAGACGGTGGTATATGCGCTCGCGAGCAGGGCTCTGTTAGCGGGCGAGATGACGGCTCCCCCGCCGCAGGCAAGAACATGGCTGCCACCCTGCATCGCGAGTTTCAGAAGGACATCTTCTTCAAGCTTTCTGAACGCAGCCTCGCCTTCGGCCTTGAATATCTCGGCGATGCTCCGCCCGGCTCGTCTTTCCAGCTCACTGTCGAGATCGACGAAGGGCATGTCCAAGCTCTTGGCCAGGATGGGGCCGACGCAGCTCTTGCCGCTGCCCATGAAGCCGACGAGCGCTAGCTTGAAAGCGGGTTTTATGGCAGCCGGCATATCAGCTGAGCAATTCACGGATGACGCGTTCCCAGTTCTTCGAGAGTATCTTCTCAATTTCGCGCGCCACGTAACCCCTAGCCGTGAGCGCCTCGGCCAGTTTGGGAAACTCCGAGGCGTCGGCAAGGACATGGCCTTCCACACCCCGGTACCCGTCGAAATCCGAGCCGACGGCGGCGCAGTCAAGGCCGCCGATGTTCGCGATGTGGTCGATATGATCGACGAGGTGTTCGAGAAATGATTTCACGGGCTTCAAGGACACGAAATTGGGGACGAATACGGCCCCGACCGCCCCTCCTCCCTCGGCTATCCTGCGTATCTGGGCATCGGTGAGATTACGCGGATGATCGTTGAGGCTTCGCGCATTGGAATGTGAGGCTATGAAAGGTCTTTTTGCCACCTGCGATAGATCGGAAAAGGCCTGGTCGGAGAGGTGGGAAGCGTCGACGATCATGCCCATCTCCTCCATTTTTTCTACGAGCTGGAAGCCAAGGGCGCTGAGTCCATCCTCACCCTCGGCCTTCACGCCGCGGCCGAAGGGATTTCGCCTGTTCCAGGTGATGCCTATCGCCCTCACCCCGCGCTCATAGAACTCATCCGCCGCATCGAGGCTGCCTTCCAGGGCCTCGGCCCCCTCGATCGAGAGAAGCCCCCCGACGCTTTCGCCAGGCTTGGCCTTGTCGAGGTCGACCCCTGATTTCACCGGGAAGAACCGGCCTTCCGAGCGCGAGCAGATAGCCTCGAACTCGTCGATGAGGCCGTGGGTGTACTCAGCTACCCGAGGCAGAACCTCATCCTCGGCGAAGAGGGCCATGAACTGGCAGCGCACATTGCCCTCGAGGAGTTTGGGCAGATCGATGTGGCTCATCCTGTTTCTCGCGAGAAAATCCCGCCTTCCAGTATCGCCGGGTATCTGGCTCTTGCCGATGACGGCGAGGAGGGCATCGCAGTGGGCGTCTATGACTGAAAACATGGGCGCATTATACATCCCCGCCTTCCTTGATGCGAGCGATTTCATCGCGCAGCGTGGCGGCTTCCTCGAATTCCAGGTTTTTCGCGTGCTCGAGCATCCTGTGCTCGAGGGCTTTCACGAGAGATTTACGCTGTTCGGGCACGAGGATGTTGTGGGTTTTCTTGAGGAAGCTCACCTCGTCGAGGGTGTTGTCGATCTTTTCCTCTTTATGACGCTCGAGGATGTCGCGGATGCTCTTTCTTATGGTAGTGGGCGTGATGCCGTGCTCGTTGTTGTAGGCGAGCTGTATGGCCCTCCTCCTGTTCGTCTCGCTGATGGCCGTCTTCATGGCGTCGCTTTCGCGGTCCGCGTACATGACGACGAGGCCGGCAGCGTTTCTCGCCGCCCTCCCGACGATCTGTATGAGGCTCGTGGCCGAGCGCAGGAAACCGACCTTGTCGGCGTCGAGTATTGCGATGAAGGATACTTCGGGCAGATCGATGCCTTCGCGGAGGAGGTTGATACCTACGAGGACGTCGAACTTCCCCTCCCTCAGCTGAGTGAGAATCTCGACGCGCTCGATCGTCTCCACCTCGGAATGGATGTATCGCACCCGCAGGCCCAGGCCTGTAAGATACTCGGTGAGTTCCTCGGCCATCTTCTTCGTGAGGGTGATGATGAGGCTGCGCTCGCCAACGGCCGCCCTCTGTTTCACCCTCGCGTAGATGTCCTCCATCTGTCCCTCGGTCGGACGCAGCTCGATGGCGGGATCGATGAGGCCTGTAGGCCGGATCATCTGCTCGGCGACGGTAGCCGATCGTCCCAGCTCGACCTGGCCAGGCGTGGCCGAAACGTAGACGACCTGCTTCACCATGGACTCGAATTCATCGATCCTCAGGGGTCTGTTGTCGAGGGCGCAAGGGAGCCTGAAACCGTAGTCCACAAGGGAGGACTTGCGGCTCCTGTCGCCCGAGTACATGGCGCCTATCTGGGAGAGTGTGACGTGGGACTCGTCGATGAAGGTGATGAAATCTTTCGGAAAGTAGTCGAGAAGGACACCCGGCCTTTCCCCAGGCCTGCGTCCCGAGAGGGGCGCCGAATAGTTCTCGATGCCCGAACAATAGCCCATTTCCTCCATCATCTCTATATCGTACTCGGTGCGTGACTTTATCCGCTGCGCTTCTATGAGCTTGTTCTGCCCGAGGAAGCGCTCGTACTGCTCGTCGAGTTCGGCCTTGATCTTCTCAACGGCCTTGTGGACCTGATTCTCGGGCATGACGAAGTGCTTGGCTGGATAGATGACGGCTTCTTCGAGATCGTCGCCGGCGCGTCCGCTGATCGGGTCGAATTTTCGGATCCGCTTCACCGTGTCGAAATCCAGTTCGATCCTGTAGGCTTCCTCGAGGTAAGCGGGATAGATCTCTATCAAGTCGCCGCGCACCCTGAAGCGACCCCGTTCGAGGACCATGTCGTTCCGTTCGTACTGGAGGTTTATGAGGTTTCGCTTGAGCGTCTCCAGGTCGATCACCTTCCCCCGGTCGAGATAGACGCGCATCTCGCGGTAGAGATCGGGCGAGCCTAGGCCGTAGATGCAGGAAACCGTGGCCACGATGATGACGTCGCGCCGCTCCATGAGGGCTGCCGTGGCCGAGAGCCTCATCCTGTCGATCTCGTCGTTGATGCTTGAATCCTTCTCGATATAGAGGTCTTTAGAGGGCACATAGGCCTCAGGCTGGTAATAGTCGTAGTAGGAGACAAAGTACTCAACCGCGTTGTCGGGGAAAAAGCTCTTGAATTCGCGGTAAAGCTGGGCTGAAAGGGTCTTGTTGTGCGAGATGACGAGGGTCGGAACCTGGAGTTCCTCGATGACTTTGGCCATCGTGAAGGTCTTGCCGGAGCCCGTGACGCCCTTGAGCGTCATGTACCGTTCGCCCGAGTTCACCGCGTTCACGAGGCTGCGGATGGCGCTCCCCTGATCGCCCGAAGGCTCGAAGGGAGCCACGACCCTGAATGGTTTCATCCTCTATCCTTATTCCTGCGTACTTTGTTCGGTGAGCGTGACGGTAGCCTTCATCTTATGGCCGCCTCGGTAGAATTCCACCTCCACTTTCTCCCCGGGCTTGTTGTCCTCGAGGGCTGTGTAGAGATCGGCGATGCTTCCCGTGGCCTTTCCATCCACGCTGGTGATGATGTCACCTCCCACCCTGAAGGTGGACTGGCCGTAGCGGACAGCTGTTGTTCCGCCCTTGAGCCCCGCTTTCGCGGCGCTTCCCCCCTCCTTGATCGCCGACACGAGAAGTCCTTTCTCCACAGGCGCCGCGCTGCCCGACTGCTTGAGGTAATTTATAAGCGCGGGGAATAGCTGAATGGCGTCCATCTCGATCCAGCCTCTCCTCACCTTGCCTTCCTTGATGAGCTCGGGAACGATGCGCACCGCCGTGTCGACGGGGATGGCGAAGCCGATGCCGACAGAGCCCCCCGAGGAGGAGTAGATCATGGTGTTGATGCCGATCATCTGCCCGGCGGCGTTGAAGAGAGGCCCGCCCGAATTGCCCGGATTGATGGATGCGTCGGTCTGGATCATATTCTGGAGCACCGTCGTCTCGTCCTTCTGGATCGGCCTGCCGAGGCCGGAGACTATGCCTTGGG
>JBAQLW010000330.1:0-23385 GCA_049302175.1 Rectinemataceae bacterium | reverse complement strand
TTGTTGGCAATATCGGAAAGCTCGAAAATAGCACGGAAAGCGTCGCGAAGGTCGGCCCGCTCGAGTGATGCGGTGGTCCTGGCCTCTATCTCCCTCGCCTTGGCCCAAAAGGCCTCGTCGGGCATTCCTTCGGGTATCGTGCCTCCATAGTACCGCGATACGAAGGTGAGGGTCCTGTTGGCGAGATTGCCGAGGTTGCCGATAAGCTCCCCGTTCACTTTTTCTAGAAAATCCGACCATGTGAATACATAGTCGGAGGTCTCGGGCCGGTTCCAGAAAATATAGAATCGCCAGACGTCGGCCGGGATGCCCGTCTCCATGACATCGGTTCCGAATACCCCGATTCCCTTGGATTTGGAGAATTTCCCCGATTCATAATTCAGATATTCGCTCGAAGACATGTGATGGAGCATGGTCCAGTTCCGTCCGGAGCCGAGAAGGCTCGAAGGGAAAATGACTGTATGGAAGGGGATATTGTCCTTGCCGATGAACTGGAAAAGCTCGACATTCTCGGGATTTCTCCACCAGGATTTCCAGTCGAAACCCTTTTCAGCGGCGAGTCCCGCCGTCATAGAAATGTAACCGATGGGGGCGTCGAACCAGACATAGAAAACCTTGTCCTCGAAGCCCTTCATGGGAACCGGAATGCCCCATTTGAGGTCGCGGGTGATGGCGCGGGGTTTAAGGCCGTCCCTCAGCCAGGCCTGCGTCATCTGAACGGCATTATTGGCCCAGAAACCCTTCTCGCTCGCTTCCTTGATCCAGGGCTCGAGCTTGGGTTTTATTGCGGGGAGGTCGATGTAGAGATGGGTCGTCGATTTGAGATGGGGGGTGGCCCCGCAGCTCGAGCACTTGGGATTGATGAGCTCTGTGGGTTCCAGGAGCTTGCCGCAGTGCTCGCACTGGTCGCCTCGCGCTCCGTCATAGCCGCAGGAGGGACAGGTGCCTTTGACATAGCGGTCGGCCAGGAAACGGCCGCAGGAATCGCAGTAGAGCTGCTCTATGGTCTGGCTTTTTATATAGCCGTTCTTCTCGAGGTCGAGGAAGATGGACTGGGTTATTTCCGTCTGCTCAGGCGCCGATGTGCGGCCGAACTTGTCAAAGGCGATGCCGAACCATGAATAGATGTCCCTGTGGAGGGCGTGAAATCTGTCGCAGAGTTCGCGGGGCGTTATTCCCTCTTCCTGCGCTTTCGTCTCCGTGGCTGTTCCGTATTCATCCGTGCCGCAGATGTAGAGGGTATCGTAACCCCTCAGGCGGCAAAACCGGGCGAAGACATCGGCGGAAAGCACCTGAATGAGATTCCCCAAGTGCGGGACATTGTTGACATAGGGCAGCGCGGAAGTGATGAGTCTGCGTTTCATATCTGTGCACAATATCCGCGCCATAAGGGGGTGTCAAGAATGGACCCTCGTGATAGTATTACAGTGTCATGGTTGTATCGATGCTTCTGCTCATCGTCGAGTTGCCCGAAACGACGAGCATCAAGGACAAGCGGAAGGTCGTGTCCGGCATAAAGAGCAGGCTGCAGCGGAAATTCCGCCTCTCCTGCGCCGAGGTCGACTTGCAGGATTCCCTCGGTTTCGCCGAGATTGGGGCAGCTATCGTCTCCAATTCGGTGACCTTCGGAGAGAAAGTGCTCGCCGAATCGGTTCGCTTTGTCGAAGACAATTTTCCGGTCAATATCCATGAATCGCAGATTCATTCCGAAGTATACGATTAAAGCTTTATTGACGCATTCAAAGAGGGAACGATGATTTCGAAATGCCGCAACACTGTCTTGATCTGTCTCGCCGCCACAGCCTTTTTGACATCCTGTGTCGGCATCGACACGAAAGTGAAGATTGCCCGGAATGGGTCAGGAAAGGTGGAGGCCGAATACAGGCTCTCCGAGGAACTCGTTGCCTTCGGCGAACTCGAGGCCAACAAGGCCATCCTCCCCGTTCCCCTGACCAGGGAGGATGTCGAGAACAGCCTGCGGTCGGCCGAAGGACTCAGGCTCGATTCCTGGTCGAGCAGTAAGGACGGGACTGATCTGCTCATCAAGACGGTTATTTCATTCGATACCCTCGATGCCCTCATGTACTATCTCGATCCCAGGGGCGAGCTGGCAAGGCATACCAATGAATCGGGAGTGGAGCGCATCAGTTTCACGGTGGGCGAAAAGCTTCCCCGCTTCGATCCGGACATGAAGTCCATCGCCGAGCAGGCTTTTGCTCCCTACAGCTTCAGCTTCATGGTCGAACTCCCTTCCTCCGCAAAGGAGGCCAGCTCGGGGCATCCCGCAGTCACGCTGCGGCAGGAGGACACAAAGGTCTATTTCGAAGGGAAAATGAAGGATATCGTCACCAGCGAAATTCCTCCCTCAATGGGGCTTGCCTGGTAGAAACCTGGCGCGAACGAGACGTCCCCCGCCGCGCGCGCCAATTTCCTGCACCGTTCTCCGCACTTCCTCGGATTTTCCGTTCTCCTGCTCGAACAGCTGGCCTTGAACGCTTGCGCCCTTGCGGAGATTATGTAGCGCTAGCCCCACAAGTCTAAGCGGATTCCTCCCATCCCAATTGGCGTCCAGCAGACGCAGGGCATCGGCGTAGATCTCGTCTGCCGATCCATAAGGTTCATTCCTCGTGCACTGCCTCGACAGGAGCGTAAAATCGCTAAAGCGGAGCTTGAGACCGAGGGTGACGGATCGGCTGCCTTCATCGCAGATGCGCGAAGCGAGTTCATCCGCCAGAAGGCGCAGCAGGTCGCGTACCGCAGCTTCATCGGTCGTATCCCGCTCGAAGGTGCGCTCGCCGCTCATCGATTGAGACTTGGCTTCCCCTGAAAAAAAACCTGTATCCTCGCCCCAGGCGGCGGCGTGAAGGAAGGCCGCGCCAGCGTACCCGAATTTGGATTCCAGGATTCGGCTGGGCAAAGCCTGAAGTTCGGCGATCGTCGTAATGCCGGCATCCCTCAAAGCCTGTCTCGTCTTCTCCCCTGCACCCCAGAGCTTCTCCATCGGGAGGGAACGCATGAAAGCCGATTCCTCGCCTTCGGGCACAAGGAGGTAGCCATCGGGTTTACGGATACCTGAGGCGATTTTTGCGATGTATCGGTTGGCGCTCGCGCCGATGGACACGGTGAGGCCGGTGACGTCGAAAATGCTTTTTTTGACGAGATGGGCCGCGGTGTCGGCTTCGCCCCAGAGGCGCTGCGTCCCCGTCATGTCGAGCATAGCCTCGTCTATGGACATCTGCGTCATGTCGGGCGTAAAACCTTCAAGTATCCGCATTATAGACCGCGATACCTCGGCGTAGCGGGACATCCTCACCGGCAGGAATACTCCCTCAGGGCAGCGCCTGAAAGCCTCGGAGATGGGCATGGCTGAATGCAGGCCGAATGCCCGGGCTTCGTAGGAACAGGTGGATACGACACCGCGGTGTCCGGGCGCGGCCCCGACGATCACCGGTTTCCCCTTGAGCAGGGGATTGTCGCTCTGCTCTACTGACGCGAAGAAGGCGTCGAGATCGACATGGAAGAATATTCGCCTCACGAATTATCATGTACTGGATAGCCCGATATTAGTCAATGACGGAAGATGAAGCGCACAACGCGATCGCCGCTTAATTGACATAAATCCTTCTTTCTATTAGTTTACACCAGTGTGATTTGGCCAAGCCAGTCGCATCGAAAGCGGAGCATCGCTCCGCGATTCATATTCTCTCGGAGGAAACGCCTCATGGCTAAAAAGAAATTTGTGTTCGCGTTTGGAAGCGGCGTCGCGGAAGGCGCCGGAATGAGCAAGGATATCCTCGGCGGCAAGGGCGCCGGACTCATGGAGATGACCAAGATAGGACTTCCCGTTCCGGCAGGCTTCACTATCAGCATTCCTTCTTGCGAAGAATACTTCAAGGCCGGACACAAGCTTCCCAAAGCCATCGTCGACGAAGTGAAGGCCGCCGTCATCCAGCTCGAAAAAACCGTAGGCAAAAAACTCGGTGATTCCAAGGATCCCCTTCTCGTATCGGTGCGCTCGGGCGCCGCGCGATCCATGCCGGGCATGCTCGAGACAATTCTCAATCTCGGACTCAACGATAAATCGGTCGAAGGGCTCGCTGCCACAACGGGCAATGCGCGATTCGCCTACGACTCCTACCGCCGCTTTATTCAGATGTATTCCACCACCGCCATGGGCCTTTCCAAAGAACCTATGGAGGAAATGCTCGGCGATATGAAGAAGAAGCTCGGCGTAAAGAACGACACGGAACTCAACGCCGACAACCTCAAGGAACTTTGTGAGGAATTCAAGGAATTCTACAAAAAGAACAAGAAGCAGGATTTCCCCCAGGACCCGATGGAGCAGCTCTGGGGCGCTATCGACGCCGTCTTCAACTCCTGGGAAGCCGAGAAATCGGTGACCTACCGGCGCGTGGAGAAAATTACCGACCTCAAGGGCACGGCGGTCAACGTCGTCCAGATGGTGTTCGGCAACAAGGGTGACAGCTCAGGGACGGGCGTCTGTTTCACCCGCGATCCCAACTCGGGCGAGAACGTCTTCTATGGCGATTGCCTTATCAACGCCCAGGGCGAGGACGTCGTCGCGGGCATCCGTACCCCCTTGAAATTGGCCGAACTCGGCACCAAGCTCCCTAAAGCCTACAAGCAGCTCCTCAAGGTGAGGAAAATCCTCGAGAAGAATTTCAAGGAGATGCAGGATCTCGAATTCACTATTGAAGACGAGAAGCTCTACATGCTCCAGTGCCGCACCGGCAAGCGCCTTCCCTCGGCGGCCTTCAAGATCGCCGTCGATATGGTCAACGAAGGCCTTATCACCAAGGAAGAAGCGATTTCCCGAATCAGTCCCGAGCAGATCGAAGGCGTTTTCTACCCCATCATCGACGTGGCCGCCACGGGCGCCGCCAAGCTCAAGGAACTTAAGCTCGCCACGGGCATCGATGCCGTCCCGGGAGCCGCCGCAGGCAAGCTGGTCTTCAACGCGGCCGACGCCGAAGAGATGGCGCTCAGAGGCGAAAAGACCATCCTGATCCGCCGCGAGACTTCCCCAGAAGACGTGGGCGGCATGTTCGCCGCCCAGGGTATCCTCACCGCCACCGGCGGCAAGACATCGCACGCGGCAGTCGTGGCTCGCGGCTGGGGCAAGTGCTGCATCGTCGGCTGCGAAGCCCTTGATATCGACGACAAGGCCAAGACGGTCAAGGTAGGCGGCAAGGTTCTCAAACAGGGCGATGAGGTGACCATCAATGGCACGACCGGCGAGGTCTTCGCCACTTCCCTCCCCCTCAAGAAACCCGAGCAGACCAAGGAATTCAAGACACTCCTCTCCTGGTGCGACAAGATTCGCACGCTCAAGATAAGGACGAATGCTGACACGCCTTACGATGCCCAAAAGGCCGTCGAACTTGGCGCCGAAGGCATTGGCCTCTGCCGGACCGAACACATGTTCTTCAAGGATTTTAAGGTTCCTGCCAATTCCGAGAAACGACAACTCGCCATCCAGGAGATGATCATCGCCGACGATGTCGAATCCAGGAAGAAAGCCCTCGCCAAACTCCTGCCCTTCCAGCGGGACGACTTCGTGGGCATCTTCGAGGCTATGGCGGGCAAGCCTGTCACCATCCGCCTCATCGATCCTCCCCTCCATGAGTTCACGCCCAAGGATGACGCTGGCATCGAAAAACTCGCCAAAATCACCGGCAAGACTCCTGAATTCATCCGGATGCGCTGCGATCAACTCCACGAGTCCAACCCAATGCTCGGCCACCGCGGCTGCCGCCTGACTATCACCTATCCCGAGATACTCGACATGCAGGTGACAGCCATCATTGAGGCAGCGGTGAACGTGGCCAAGGCCGGGAAGAAGGTATTCCCCGAGATCATGATCCCCCTCACCATCGACCGCAAGGAACTGAAGATCCTTGTGGACCAGACCCGCGCCGTAGCCGATGCCATCATCGCCAAAGCCAAGTCCAGGATCAAATACATGGTGGGCACGATGATTGAGATTCCGCGTGCGGCCCTCCTCGCGGACGAGATCGCCGAGGTGGCCGAGTTCTTCTCCTTCGGCACCAACGACCTCACCCAGATGACCCTCGGCCTCTCCCGCGACGACGCTGGCCGTTTCCTGCCCGATTACGTCAGAGCCGAAAAGGAAGGCGGCAAGGAAATCTTCGCCGTCGATCCCTTTGTCAGCATCGACCAGAAGGGCGTGGGCAAGCTCATAAAGATGGGCATAGCCGGCGGACGCTCGACGAATCCCAAGCTCAAGGTAGGTATCTGCGGCGAGCACGGAGGCGAAGCCCGGTCGGTCAAGTTCTGCCACGCAGTGGGGATGAACTATGTCTCCTGCTCGCCCTTCCGCGTGCCCATAGCTCGCCTTGCCGCCGCCCAGGCAGTGATAGAAGAGAAGGCGGCTGCGAAAGCCGTCGCGCCAGCGGTCGCCCCTAAAGCCAGGAAAGCGAGCGTCAAAGCGACGGAAGCCAAGCGAGGCGGACCGGCCGCGAAAACGTCAAAACCGACAGCGAAGGCCGAAAAGACAGCGGTCAAGGCAAAGGCTATAAAGGCCAAAGCTGCGAAGGTTTCCAGGCCATCCAAGGAAATCAAGGTGGTAAAAAAGCCTGAGCCAAAGAAGACAGTCACGAAAGTCGCCTCGAAGCGCGGCAGGAAGCCCGCGGCCGAAAAGGCGGCGACGGTGAAACGTTCAGTCGGAAGGCCCAAGGGTTCTTCGAAGAAATAATCCGCAAGCCGCCTGAAACGGGCTGGCGCGAATAGCTGGGGACTGCCGCACGCGGCAGTCCTTTTTTTAACGCTAAGTCAAGTCAGAAGGCTTTTTGCGAATCGAGGAGTATGGTGATGGGACCTTCATTGACATAGGCAACCCGCATGATTTCGCGGAATCGCCCCGTCTCGACATGGATGCCTTTTGCTGCGAGGGATGAACAGAACAGTCCGTAGAGTTCAATAGCCGCCTCGTTTCCGGCCGCCTCCGAATATGACGGCCGCCTCCCCTTTCTCGCGTCGGCATAGAGGGTAAACTGGGAGACGACGAGGGCCGCGTATCCTTTATCGAGGAGGGAAAGGTTCATCTTTTCGTTCTCGTCCATAAAGATTCTGAGGTTTGCCACCTTGTCGGCAAGATATCCGGCGTCCGTCGCTGAGTCGGAGCGACCGACGCCGACATAGACAAGAAGACCTTGCTCAATACTGCCGGTTTTCTCTATGACGCCATCCGTTTCGATGGTCACGCTCGCGGATGATACGCGTTGGACGACTGCTCTCAACAGATCACTCGTTGTGCGAAGGCGCTTCGCATCTCGCTCACCAGAAAACTCTTGTCCCCTGCCGTAAAAAAAGCCGATCCCATGACTATGACATCGGGTCCGGCGTCGGCGACTTCAACGATAGTCTCGGGGCTTATGCCGCCGTCGGACGAGATGAGGAAATCCAGCTTGAGCGATGAACGCAAGGCCTTGAGGCGCTTGATTTTATCGAGGCAGAAAGGAAGGATTTTCTGCCCCCCATAGCCCGGGTTTACCGTCATAATGAGAACGAGATCGACGAAGGGAAGAAGTTCCGCTATCGAGGAAAGGGGCGTTGAGGGTACGATCGACAGGCCTGCTTGCTTTCCGCAGTCCCGTATCGCCTGTATGACGCGGTGACCATGGACGCATGCTTCGGAATGGATCGTGATCCAATCTGCACCCGCCTCGGCGAAGGCCTGCACGTGGCGCTCTGGATCGGAGATCATCAGGTGGGCATCGAGCGGCAGTCTGGTTTTAGCCCTGATATCCTGTACCATCTTTGTGCCGAACGTGATCGGAGGAACGAAATGCCCGTCCATGACATCAAGGTGAACCCAGTCCGATCCTGAGCGCTCGATGGATCGCAGTGCCGATGCAATATCCGTAAAATCGGCCGACAAAATTGATGGTGCAATGATGGGATGGTTCATAGGCGGATAGTAGCACTTAGACCAACGATTTTCCATAGGGATTTCTTCTCTCGTATCAACGGATTCGACAGACTCGCGCGTCCGAATTCCATCGATGATTGACTCTTTCAGCGGCGATCGGTTAGTATAAAAATATTGTGATGTTTGGAATTAGAAACGCATGACAGAAGATCGCGCGCCCTCGTTGCTCGCCCTGGGATATGAATGCCTCAAGAACGCCGACCTCGGCAACGCTACCCGTTTTTTTGAGGAAGCGCTCCAGGAGGATTTCGACAACGCGGAAGTACTTTTTTCCCTGAAATGCGCCCAATTCTGGCAGGATTCCATCGATGAGGCAAGCCGGCTTGATTCGCCTCTCGCCAAGGGCGACGGGATCGTCACCCGATGGAAATCCTTCCAGGTTTTCCTGACGCGCATTCCCGGCGATTTCGAGATGGCGAGATACGCTTTCAAACGCATGGCATTCAGCATCGCTCTCGATTTCTACCTGGCCATTCCCGATGAGGAAAAGACCGCCCTTGACGCAGATTTTGAATTTCGCGCCGGTCGCTGCCGAAAGGCACTCGGTGACTATGAGACGGCGCAGCAGCATCTTGAACGGGCCGTCAAAATCAGGAAGGACGATGCGCGCTACCTGGCCGAACTGGCTGATTGCCATGCGCTCTCGGGCGAACAGCGCATGTCCAAGGTTCTCTTCAGGGAAGCTTTTTTTGTAGGTCCCGACAAGATCGACATAGAACTTCTGGAATCCGACATGATCCAGAAGCTCGCCGAAAAAGCGAGGGAAAGGGATCTTCCGGAGAAGGAAGTTCCTGAATGGATTCCTGTCTATGGCGAACTGACGGGTCTCTTCGGCGCGAAACGCGAATTGGGACCTCAGGAAAGCTCCAGGCTCAATTCATCGATGTTCCAGCTGGAGAACGACCTGAGGGAAAATCCCGGCTTAGTCGCGGCGCTTAAACCCCGTCTTCTGAACCGATATTTTTGGATTCTTGACCATCTTGAAGCTTCGGGCGCCGATCAGTCCAGGAGCGATAAAATATTTCTGAAGATCCGGCTGCTTGATGAGGATATCTTCAAGCAGTATGTATCATAGAGAGGAGAATGTTATGGCCGAAACCCAGCTTGCTGGCAAAGTGCAGGAAATGCTCAACGAGGAAAAATGGACGAGGACGACGCTCCAGAACTATTCCGTCAACAGTCTTAAAGAGTTGGATGCACTTATCGAGCAGGCCGAAGCCGAAACCGCGATCGATGAACTTTTCTCCGTGTGCGACGAACATCTCTCGCATACGAAAAACAGCGTCATCGCCCTCTACCTGGCCGGCATCATCGCTCTCAGGAAGCAGCCATCCGACGAATCCTACCTTACCCAGCTTATGGATCTGTTCGCCGAAGGCCGACGTACGAATATCGTGGAGTTTATTTGCCAGCGCATCCTCGATTACGGAGAAAACAAGGTAGCCCTATCCCGCCTAGCGGAGTGCTATGAAGGCGAGGAGAAGGCTGAGCAACGTTATGCGACATGGGAACGTCTGATCAAGATCGACTACGATGAAGCCGATATCGTGAAGCTCATCGCAGAGCGCAAAGACAAGTTGGGCGAGCGCGGGGAAGCCATCGATTTCTACAAGAAAGCTCTCTTGCGCTACATCAACAAGGGCTTGCCCTCAAACGTGCGCGAAATCTGGCTCAAGCTTGTAGAATATGCCCCCGAGGATATCGAGTACTTCTTCCACGTGCAGAAAAAAATCGCTTCCCTCATCTCTCCAGACAAGGCCGCCACGCTCCTCATGGACCTCTACGGCACCTACAAGGCAAAGAAGGAATGGGCGACGGCCCTCGACATCCTCAAGCTCGTCATCGACTACGATGAGCGCAATCCCGCGATGCGCAAGGAACTCATCGAGTGCTATTCCGGAAAGTATGCCGGGCATTCGCGGCTCCAGGACTATCTGAAGCTTTCCAACATAAGCCAGACTTATCGTTCGCTTCACGAAGCTATGGACGATTTCGAGAAGCACATAGTCTTCGATGTGGGCAATTTCGTCTTTCACAGGACATGGAATATCGGTCGCATCGCCAGCGTGAAGGGCGATGAGGTTACCATCGACTTCGCGAAATCCAGAGGGCACAAGATGTCGCTCAAGATGGCGATCGACAGCCTGATGCCCCTCGCCAAGGAGCACATCTGGGTGCTCAAGGCGATATGGCCCAAGGACAAGCTCCGCGAGAAGATCAAGACCGATCAGGCTTGGACCCTGAAAACCATAATCAAGAGCTTCGACAACCGCGCCGAACTCAAGCGCATCAAGGCCGAACTCGTTCCCGCCGTCCTCACCGTCAGCGAATGGAACAGCTGGAGCACGAAGGCGAAGGAAATACTCAAGACTGACCCCTCCTTCGGCAACGCCGCCGACGATATCGCGACCTTCATCGTCCGCGACAGGCCGCTTTCATTCGAGGAAAAGGTCTACATCCAGTTCAAGGCCGAAAAGAGCTATTTCGACAGGGTCGTCTATTTCAGGGACTATATCGAGACGAACGATTTCGACTCGGAATACTTCTCCGAAATGCTCACCTATTTTTCGGGCTTCCTCAAGTCCTACCAGACGGTGGATGAGCATGTCATCGCATCCTATCTCCTCCTCAAGGAATTGGCAACGAAGTATCCGAGAATTCAGCAGCAGGTCGCCTCCACCAAGTTCGCCGATCTTTTCGCCGAGGTAGAGAATCCCCTCACCATCTATCTCAACATGAAGGATAGCGATCTCCGCAACGCCTATATCCTCCACATAAAGAATTTCATACCCAACTGGCCGGAAATATACATAAAGCTTCTTCCCTACGCCCGCTCGATGCGAATGCTCGACGCGCTGAAGAACGCCGACTACTCGGCGAAGCTCAAGAAACTGGGCATGGATATTGTCGAGAACTACAAGGATTACCGCGAAGCCTTCATCTGGCTCATCAAGGACCTTCGCGACGAGCCATGGTTCGCCGAGCTGGGCATCGTGTACGAAAAGATACTACTCACCCTCCTCCACATTCTCGACATCACCTGGAAAGAGATCGACAATCACAAAGACACTTCCGAAAACCGCAGGGTCAACCGGCTCGTGCAGAATATTCTTTTCAAGGATAAAGTGCTCGAGCAGTTCCTTCTTGAAACCAACATCGAGACGACGGAGCGCGTCTACGCCCTTCTCATGGACATCAAGGAAGTGGATCCTGCCATCAAGATCGACCTCAAGCGAAAAATTTCGGAAAAATACCCCAACCTGCGTTTCTTTGGCGAGGAAGAGAAGCTGACGGTATCCCGAGGCCTCATGGTCACCGCCGAGAAATACGAGGAAAAGCAGAAACTCCTGCAGAAAATCATGGAAGACGATGTGCCCGCCAACCAGAGGGAAATCGCCTTCGCCCTCTCCCTCGGGGACTTGCGCGAAAACGCCGAGTACAAGGCATCCAAGGAAAAGAAGGACGAGCTCAACGCCAGGGTGGGAAAACTCAAGAATGAGCTGGATCGCGCTCGTCTCTTCGACAAATCGACGATCACGACGTCGAAGATTTCCTTCGGCACGAAAGCGACCCTCACCAACGAGCTGAATGGAGAAAAGGAAGTCTATACCAGTCTCGGCCCCTGGGAGTCCGATCCCGCCAAGGATGTCATCTCCTACCTTTCCCCCCTGGGCAAAAAGCTCTTCAACCATAAAGTCGGCGAACGGCTCAGCTTCTCCATCCACGACAGGAAGTTCCAGTACCTCATCGATTCCATAGAGGTTGCCGACTTCTAGGATCGGCTCACGACATGATCGCAAGAAAGACCGCTCTCAAGCGGCCTTTCTCATTCATACTCTCATCGTACGGGTCTCATTGTATCCGCCTCGCACCCGCCAGTCGCTTCGCCCAGCTGCCTTCGTGGATGCTCGAAATAATGACGCCAGTGCGGGAGCCTTCGGAAGACGCATGGATGAATGTATCGGCGCTCAAGGCCAAGCCGACGTGGTAGATTTCTCCCTCCCTAGTCTAATCCTTATCCTGCCCATCGGCTTGCCCGGCGTAGCGCGCGAGAAAATCCTTCCTGAAGTCATCGAACCTGTCCTGAAGGATGGCGAGCCGTATCCTGCGCACGAGATCGCCGAGGAAGTGTAGATTGTGCCTTGTCGCGAGGATTGAATAGAGGATTTCCCCATTGCGGTACATGTGGCGAAGGTACGATCTGGAATGGTTCAGACAGACAGGACAGGAACACTCGGGATCTATCGGCGAAAAATCCTTTTCGTAGATCAGTTTTTTTATGCTGATCTGCCCCGTGGAAGTGAACAAGAGTCCATTTCGGGCGGTACGCGTGGGGTAGACGCAGTCGAAAAGATCGATGCCATTGCGCACTGCCTCCAATATATAGTCTGGAGTTCCGATGCCCATGAGGTATCGCGGCTTGTCATCGGGCAGGTACGCGGCTGTATGCTCCAGCATTTCGCAGAAAACGTCCTTGGGTTCACCGACTGAAAGACCGCCGATCGCTATGCCAGGAAGATCCAATTCTGCCAGCTTCTGAGCGCTCTCCTTCCGCAGATCCTTGTAGAAGCTGCCCTGAATTATGCCGAAAAGACTGCCCCTATAGTCTTCCTCGTCTCTCGCCTTTTCCCAGGCCGCCTTGGCACGGACTGCCCAGGCATGGGTTATGGCCATGGATTTCGCCGCCTTCCTTTCTTCCTCACCCCAGGGGGAGCAGATGTCGAGCTGCATCTGGATGTCTGAATTGAAGGCGGTTTGAATTTCCACGACCTTTTCGGGGCTGAGAAAATGGCTTGATCCATCGATGTGGGACCGGAATTTGACGCCCTCGTCGCTGATCTTCCTCAGGGGCGAAAGCGAATAAACCTGAAAACCGCCTGAATCGGTGAGAAAGTTTCCATTCCAGCCAGAAAATCCATGCAAACCCCCAGCCTGGCGGATGAGCTCATGCCCAGGCCTCAGGTAAAGGTGATAGGTGTTGGCGAGGATGATCTTGAATCCCATCGCCTGGAGATCTTCGGGCGGCACGGCCTTGACCGTCGCGTTCGTGCCCACGGGCATGAAGGCTGGAGTCTGGACAATGCCGTGAGGCAGATGGACTTCGCCCGTTCTTGCCCGAGTGAGGGCGTCCCTGTGGCCCTCCACGAATAATGCGCGATTTTTCATCGATATTCCTTTGCGTGGCGGCGCTCGTTTCAGGAACGACGCACCTCCTTCATGTTCTCGCTTTCAGGTACCCCAGGCTGGCGACGGCCAGAAACACCAGTGTTACGCTCCATACGCCGAGGGCTGGCGAAACCCATCCAGTCTTGGCCGCAAGCGATCCGAGCATCTGCGCGACATAATATACAGTAGCCATGGAGAGGCTGAAAAGGAGGCTCATGAGCAGCGAGTTTTTCCTGAAAAGTCCGGCGAAGGCGATTGAGAGTCCGCAAACGATGAGGGGTGTGAACATGAGGGAAAAACGTTTGTGCAGTTCGGTTTCAGCCTCGGCCGAGGGAAGGCCCGAGTTTTGGAGCAGGTGAATGTAGGCATAGAGCCCTTTGCTATCCATAAAACTCGGCTTTTCCCGGAGTATGCCGAAAGAACCCGGGCTTTCATCCAGCTCGGGCCTTGAATAATTCTTCTCGGTTTTTTCTGTCCATTCGCCGGAATCCTCCTGGTAAAATATGCGGGCTTCGGGAAAAGCCCATCTATCCACCGCCCAGTCGGCCCGTGATGCCATGATGCGAGTCAACGGCTGGCCTGATTCATCCCTTTCGATGATATCCACCTCGACGAGCCGCTTCGCTATGGGATCGTAGTAGCCGACCTTG
Organism: Rectinemataceae bacterium; assembly: GCA_049302175.1. GTDB lineage: Bacteria > Spirochaetota > Spirochaetia > Treponematales > Rectinemataceae > CAYXUF01. Next base: position 9,597 of record JBAQLW010000330.1, on the reverse strand, counting down.
TAGACGAAGAGTCCGCCGTCGGCCATGATGGTGATTTCGGAAACCTGTCCACCCTGCCCTTTCTGCCCCGTCATCGATCGATACATGCTGTCGCGCTTCAGCGAGGCGGGTATCGTCACCTTGTCGTTCGCCACGAATATCGCGACGGCCATCAGTATGGAGAACACGATGACATGACGGCTCAGGCTCCGGAGGCTTGTGCCCGAGCCGAAAACGACGAGAAGCTCGCCATCGGCATGCATTTCGGCAAGGCTGAGTGTTACGCCGAACAGAAAAGCGATGGGGAGAACCTCGGCCGCATGAGCCGGAATGCCTGCCAGGAGCCAAAGAAGTATAGTTCCAGCCGGAGCATCCATGGCGAGAAGGCGCCACATCGTGGAAAACAGATCGGCAAGCACCATTATGCCGACGAGAAAGGCCTCTCCGCCGGCAAAACGACGGAGGACCTGGTGAAACAACAGCCGCCTCAGCAATCGTGGGTTTGGGTTCACAGGCTTCTCCGCTGACCTCTATGCCGCAGAACCCAAAGGCAGACGGCGGCGATCAGCACGAGAGCATTCGGAGCCCACATGGCAAGGGCTGGAGATATGCTGCTTCGCAATCCTGCCGTCTGGCCGGCAAAAAGCAGGCCCCAATAAAGGCTGGACAGGAGGAGCGCGATACCAAAGCCTGCCGTCCTCCCTGCCCGTTTCGTACCCAATCCAAGGGGAAAAGCGAGGAGGGAGAAGAAGAAAGCCGCAGCCGGGATGGCGAATTTTTTATTGTATTCCAGTTCGTATATCTGCAGCGACCTGTCCTGTATGATTGCCGCTTCTGATTGGCGGGCGGAAGTGAGATTGCGCTGCAACTCCTGGCTGCCTTCCGCCTCCGCGGAGGAAGCGATCCCGTAGGAGGCTGTAAGCCTGGCCCGAGCCTCGGCCCTCTGCCTGGACAAATCCCTTTTTCTTCCTTCGACAACGACTCGCTTTTTCTTCACGTTATCCAGGAGATTCCTTGCGCTCATCTCCGAAGGACTATTGCCCGAAAACCCGACGACAGGTTCCTTCAGCCTGAATCTGTAGAGGAGGGAATCAGCGCGGGATATCGAAAACTTGCCTTTGCCCGAAGTCTTAACCGAATGCTCGAGAACATCTCCCATGTCGATGATGGCTTCGTTTCCGCTTGGATCGATGGCGATCCGTGCGTTGCCGGCGATTATCACCTTGTCGGCCGTCTTGCCTTCCTTTTCGAAGAGGATCAGGTCGCCTATATCACTGCCTTTCTCGGCCCCTGTCACCACGATAGCCTGCGAATATCGCTTCACCGAGTACGGTGTCAGCTCTATCGAAGCCGATCGGGCCACGAGTTGCCCGTATACCCTCCGAAAGGCTGAGGCGCTCCGGGGAAGGAAATAATCGTTGGCGGCGAAAGAAAAAAGCGAAGCGGCCAGGCCGAGGACGAGAAAGGGGACATAGAGAGCAGCGGGGGATATGCCTGAGGCAGAGAATGCCAGGATTTCATTGTCGGTGTTGAGCCGCGCCGACGTCATGAGGGCTCCCGCCAGGGCCGAAAAGGGCGAGGCTATGGCCACGACCGATGGAAGGGAATAGGCGAGGAGGAGGAGGGTTTGGTCCAGGGGGGCATTCTTGGCCAAGATATCCTCGGCCAGCAGGAGAATCTGGTTGATGAAGAACACGACAAAGAAAAAGAGGAAAGAGATAGCGAAAGAAAGGCAGAACTCGCGGGCAATATAAGCGATCGCGGTCAGGGGAAATGCGCGAGAATTGGCAATACCAGCTCTCCTGGCCATGGAATAAAACCTCCCTGATCGCCGCAACAGGGGTTGACCGCCGTTTCGTTCCAGCGACTGGAGTCGCTCGGACACGGCAATGGCTAGGTTCCCGTCGAGCCGAATCCCCCACTGCCCCTGTCCGTATCGCCAATGTTCAGATGAGGTGCGAAGGAAACCACAGTATACCTCGCGATCACAAGCTGCGCTATCCTGTCGCCGGGATCGATACGCGCTGGGGAGTTCCCGAGATTGATGAGGATCACTTTTATCTCACCTCTGTAATCCGAATCGATGGTCCCGGGACTGTTGAGACAGGTTATGCCTTTTTCGAGCGCCAGGCCCGAACGTGGCCTCACTTGGGCCTCATAGCCGGGGGGAAGCTCGATCCTCAATCCCGTGGGGATAGCCTGCCTCTCCATGGGCTTTAGCCAGAGGGTGTCGGCGATGCATGCATGAAGATCGGCCCCCGCGGAACCATCTGTCTTGTATTTGGGTATCTGTCCGCCTGAGCCGACGACAAGGGGCACTTCTATAGAATCCATTTCACATCTCCACGAGAGAAAAGCTTCGCGCCGCATCGACAGCGACGCGTCCATAGGCATATCGTCCCCTGGGGGAAGAGGCAAGCCGTTCAAGCAGCCTGGTCACTTCATCCATGCTCACCTCCAGATACAGGCTTCGTTCTGCTTCGGTTTCCGGAACCTCTCCTGCGATCATAGCCCAGGCTGCAATCCGCCGCATCCGAGATTCAGGATCCTCGAGCGAAAGGGTAAAGGATCCCGCGAGCCGGGATTTAGCCTCCGCCAATTCATCGATGGAAATGCCTCGAGTATAGAAACGTTCCGTCTCCTCGTCCACCGCGGAGAGGCAGCGGCCGAGCGCAGCGCTTCCAATCGATGCCTGAATCACCAGCAGGGCTTCTGTTCTGGAAAAGGAAAGCGACGACTGAACCGTGTAAGCCAGACCCAGCTCTTCCCTCAGCTTCTGGAAGAGCCGTGAAGTCGAGGACTCCCCGAGAACGCCATTGATGACGCTCAAGCCGAAAAATTCCCTCATGGAATAGGGCGGACAAAGCTGTGCTGCTTCGAAATAGTAGACCTGCGAGCTGGGGGCTTTGGTATAGCCGCGAAAACTCCTGGCAGCCGGCGTTTCCGCATGGATAATGGCGTTGGAATGGCCTCTTGAGGCCGCCCGGAAGATGGACGCGTTCAAAACATCCGTCAGTGATTTTGAATCCATGTCGCCCGTGGTCACTATCAACGCATTGTCGGTATTGAAGGTATCTCTGTAAAATGCGTAGAGGGCTTCCCTACCTATTGCCTCGACTTCGGCGGCTTTGCCCGCTATGGACATCGCGGCGGGATTCCCAGGCCAGTAGCGTTGGAGAAAAGCATCGAAAGCCGTCTCCTCGATGTCGTCCTCTATCTGCATGATCTCGGAAAGGATAACCTGCTTTTCCCTCTCGAACTCGGCTGGGGAAAAGATTGAGGAGAAGGCAGCCTCCGCGGTCAAATCCACGGCGAGCTTCCACTCCGGGGAAGGCACGCAGGAGAATATGCACACACTATCGCGGTCGGTGAATCCATTCGCGTATCCGCCGGTGCGCTCGATGGCGCGCCAAAGAGAATAGGCGTCGTGGCGGTCTGTGCCCTTGAAAAGCATATGCTCGATGAAATGAACAAAGCCCCTCGCTGCGGGGGCTTCGTTTCTGGACCCGAACGGGAACCAGATGGAGATGGCAAAACTGGGTGAACCCTGTCGCCGCTCGGGAATCAGCCTTGCGCCGGCCGACAGGGTAATCGGTTGTATCATCGAAAAACCGCGATCAACGTCGGTGGGACGAATCCCTCCGGTCATCGAACCTTCGTGGTTCCCTATCCCTTGGCCCGCGGTCGTGTCCCATAGGCCTCTCCTCGCGGCTCGAGGGGGGCAGCTGTCCGTTCTCGTCGAGGGCGTCCAGCATGGCGAGGTTGAGTCTGCCCATGTGGTCGATCTCCATCAGCTTTACCTTGACTGCATCGCCTTCCTTGACGAGGTCGGTGACGCGCTCCACCCTCGTCTTGGCCATCCTGGAGATATGGACAAGGCCTTCCTTGCCGGGGATTATCTCGACAAAGGCGCCAAAGTCCATGATGCGCTTCACGGTGCCGTCGTAGATCCTTCCAACCTCCGGTTCCTCCACGAGGCTGAGGACAGCGTCGCGGGCATCGTAGGCGGCCTTCTGGTTCTTTCCGTAGATCGTCACCGTGCCTACTTCGTCCACATTGATCTGGACATCGAATTTCTCGCACATGCCTTTGATGTTCTTCCCGCCCGGGCCTATCACGGCGCCGATCTTTTCCTGGTCGACCTTGGCCGATACGACCTTGGGAGCGTACTCGGAGATGTCGGTGGCGGGCATGGAAAGGGTTTTCTCCATGATGTCGAGAATATGCATTCTGCCCCGTTGAGCCTGAGCAAGGGCCTTGGTGAGGATTTCGGTGCTCACGCTGGAGATTTTGATATCCATCTGGAAAGCGGTGATGCCTTCCTTTGTGCCCGCGACCTTGAAGTCCATATCGCCGAGATGGTCCTCGTCGCCGAGGATGTCGGAGAGGACGGCGAAACGCTTCTCGTCGGTGATGAGACCCATGGCGATACCTGCGACGGGTTTCTTCATCGGCACGCCCGCGTGCATCAGGGAGAGGGAGGATGCGCAGACCGTCGCCATGGACGAGGATCCGTTGGATTCGAGCACTTCAGATACAACACGGATGGTGTAGGGGAATTTATCTTTTGGTGGGAGCATCACTTCCACAGCGCGGCGGGCAAGACTGCCATGTCCGATTTCTCTTCTGCCCGTGCCCAGGCGCCCCGTCTCACCCACTGAGAACGGGGGAAAATTGTAATGAAGCATGAAGCGGTCGCGCCTGTCCCCCTCGATGTCGTCGAGGATCTGCTCGTCGAAGACGGTGCCGAGAGTGGTGATGGCCAGGGCCTGCGTCTCGCCGCGGGTGAAGAGGGCCGAACCATGGGTGCGAGGAAGGATGCCGACCTCGCAGGTTATGGCCCTGATGTCCTCGAGGCCGCGTCCGTCGACGCGAAGGCCCTTGTCGAGGATGCCGTTCCTGAGGATGTGGTACTGCATGTCCTCCATGAGGGCTGCGAAAAGCTTTTTCTGCACCTCGTCGACGAGGACGTCGGCGAAGGCGGTTTCGGTTTCCCTGATAGCGGCGCGGACGGCCTTGTAGCGGTCCTGCTTGATCTTGGTGAAGAGAGCGGCCTGCAGGCGATCGGCGGCGAAAGCGCGGATTTCCTCTTCCCTGTTGAGCTTCACCTTTAACGGAGCGAGGGGTAGCTTCTCCTTGCCCGCGAGGGTCCTGAGTTCCTCGATCGCGGCACAGAGGCGGGCTATGGGATCCTTGGCGCATTCGATGCCTCCGATCATCTCTTCCTCTGAGACTTCCTGGGAACCGCCTTCGACCATCGTGATGCCGAGGGCAGTACCCGCGACGGTGATCTCAAGCCTGGCTTTCTCGCACTGCTCGAAGGTCGGGTTGACGACGTACTTCCCGTCGACGAGGGCGACGCGCACCGCGGCGATGGGGCCAGCGAAGGGAATGTCGGAGATGTGGACGGCGGCGCTCGCCGCGTTGACTGCCACTATGTCGGGCGGATTGACGTTATCGGTGGAGATACAGGTGGGAACAACCTGTATTTCCCTTCCAAAGGCCTTGTCGAAGAGGGGTCGCATCGGCCTGTCGATGATCCTCGACACGAGGATTTCCTTGTCCTTGGGACGGGATTCCCTTTTGATGAAGCCGCCTGGTATCTTGCCCGCGGCATAGTATTTTTCGTTGTACTCGACGGTGAGGGGCACGAAATCGAGGCCCTCGGTGACTTTCTCGGAGCAGCAGGCTGTGGCGATGACAGCCGATCCGCCATAGGTGGCAAAGATCGCTCCGCCGGCCTGCTTCGCCATGCGGCCAGTTTCCATGACCAGAGTCTCATTGCCTATCTGGCAACGTACTGTATGTACCATCATACTTCCTTTTTACGGCCGAAACCGTACATCCCGGGCAAGCCCGGAGATAAACAAGAAAAGGCCCGTGCGCACGCATCAGCGGCCGGGCCTGATTTCCTGGACTGCATTCGAATTCACTTCCTGATCTGGAGCTTCTCGACGAGAGCCCTGTACCCTTCGAGGTTTGTCCTCTGAAGGTACTTGAGCAGCTTGCGGCGCTGTCCTACGACTTTCAGCAGGCCCCTTCTGGAGTTCGTATCCTTTTTGTGCGTTTTAAAATGACCCGTCAAATCAGTGATCCTCTTGGTGAGCAGGGCTACCTGCGTCTCGATCGATCCCGTATTCTTCTCGTTCGTGCCGTACTCCAGTACGATCTGGGCTTTGTCCTCTTTGGTCAATGCCATCTTCTATTTCTCCTTACACTCTTGTGATACCACATTAACTATCGCGACGCGTTCAGCAGCGCGGTTTTTCAGGCCTTCGACAAAAATCTTCCCGGCCTCAACGCGGGCGGAAGCTCTGATGCTCACCCTTCCCGCTTCAGGATCGATGATGATACCATACCATCCATCAGGAGGCAGAATCGCATCGGCTTTCGTCCCGAACGCAACCCTCCCCCCTGAAAGCTCAACGATGCCCTCAACCTCGACGGTATGCGGCTTTCCGAGCATCTCCGCCGCTTCGACAAGCCTGCCTTCCAGTATCGCGTTCCTTATCCGGCTCGAACTTACCGGATGCCCGCCATGCATCACCGGATCGACGATCCGCGCTTCCATACCAAGCCTTTCGCATACCCTGACGAGAGCCTGGGCATTCGTGTCCATCTTGTAGCCGCAGCGGAAATTCGGGCCTATGCAGACGAATTTGACGCCGGCATCCGCGAGCATGGAAAGAAAATCTGCGCCTGAAAGTGTACCGAAATTCTGGGAAAAGTCAATCAGTACGCAGGCATCGAACCCTGCCACGGCGAAGCTGTCGATCTTCTGATCAAGGCTGAATAGGCTTCCCCTGAAAGTTAGGGGATGCAGTATTTTCTTGGGGTTGTCCCTGAATGTCACCACCGCCGCCTTCATGTCCGGCCGCTTCGAAAGGACAGTGTCCATGAGTCGCTGGTGGCCGCGATGGACTCCGTCGAATACCCCTATCATCACCGCCAGGGGTTCGTACTCCCTTGAAGCGATAAAATCGGACCATCCCCAAATATTCATTGGGCTTCCTCCGCCTTGGGCATGACCATTTTATAAGCCGCTTTGCCTTTGCCTTGTCCGCTCGCGATTATTCCCAGAAACTCGCCTCGCGAGGAGAATGCGGCTGACTCGCCTTCATCGGGAAGCTCCGGCCCAAGAACCCTGAGGACAGAGGGAGCCCCATTGGAAAAGCCTTTCTCCAGTCCGGCCGCGATGAAGAGAGTGTGCAGGCCGAGCCGGGCAGCGATTTCCGTATCGAGCTTTTTCAGGTCGGCGACTGTCGCTCCTTCAGGCGAAAGAAGAGCGTTTTCAACTGCGAACGCTCCTACCTTGATGCGCCTGAGCGCGCTCAGGTGCGCGCAGGTTCCGCAAGCCGCGGCGATGTCCCTCGCCAGGGAGCGGATATAGCTGCCCGACGAGCAATGGACCAATATCGAAGCCCTGTCGTCCTGAAAATTCTTGAGTTCCAGGGAATGAATCGTGATTCGCCTCGGCTCAAGCTCGACGTGCTGGCCTTTACGCACCAAATCCGAGGATCTTTTTCCTTCAACATGTATGGCGGAATATACAGGAGGGATCTGCTCTATGGAGCCCCTGAAAGAATCCAGCGCGTTCTCGATGGCTTCCCGCGAAGGAATTTCGCCCTTTGCGATGACGGCGCCCGAAGGATCGAGGGTATCGGTCTCGATACCGAATAAGATTTCGGCTTCATAGACCTTGTCGAGGCCGGTGAACCAGGGTGTCAGATGGCTGTAGCTTCCCACTACGACAACGAGGAGGCCTGTGGCGAAATTGTCGAGCGTACCCGTATGGCCTACCCTGGCTCCCGGGAAGGCTCTCCTGAATCCGCCGAGCGCGGCGAAGGATGTCCTGCCCGCTGGCTTGTCAAAGAGAAGAAAGCCGGATTCTGTCATTCCTTGAGCAGGCCCTTTATCTTCTCGTTCATTTCGAAGCCTTCGCGTATGCCTCTGTCGGCCACGAAATGAAGTATGGGGGTGAGGCGGAGCCTCACCCTTCGCGCTATCTGGGACTGTATGAATCCGGCCGCGCTGGACAGACCTTCCACCACCGCGTCGAGTTCCTTGTCGTCGTCGGTCATGCAGCTCACCCAGACCTTGGCGTTGGATCCATCACGGTTCGCTTCCACGCGGGTGATCGAAACCAGGACCGACACGCGGGGATCCTTGACCTCGCCTGCGCTTATGAGTGCGGCGATTTCTTCGCGCAGGAGCTCCTCCAGCCGCCTAAGCCTTATCTGATCCATTGCCTTCAGCTTTCCCGAGGGAGCGCGCCACTTCGACCGTCTCGTAGATTTCGAGCATGTCGCCTTCCTTGAGGTCGTTGCAGTTTTCAATGCCTATGCCGCACTCGAAGCCGGCGACCACTTCCTTGGCGTCGTCCTTGAACCTTCTGAGCGAGTTGATCTTGCCCTGGAATATTTCGATGGCGTCGCGGATGACGCGGACCTGGCTGTTCCGGTGCACGGCGCCCTCGAGCATGTAACAGCCGGCGATGATGCCGATCTTCGGGACCTTGAATATGTTCCGCACTTCGGCCTTGCCGATGTCCTGTTCCTTGAGCTCGGGCGACAGCATGCCTTCCATGGCCTTCTGGATGTCTTCCTGGGCACGGTAGATGATGTTGTACTTCCTGATGTCTACCTTTTCCCTGTCGGCGAGCAACTTGGCCGAGGCAATCGGCCGCACGTTGAAGCCTATGATGATGGCGTCGGAAGCCGAGGCCATCATGACGTCGTCGTCGGAGATGGCGCCGGCGGCCGCGCGCAGGACATTCAGGCGTACTTCCTTGGTGGACAGCTTCTCCAGCATGCCCTTGAGCGCCTCTACGGAACCCTGGACGTCGCCCTTTATTATCACCTTAAGTTCCTGCACCTCTCCGGCCGAAATCGTCTCGTAGAGGTTGTCCAGGGTGACTTTCTTGACGTTCTTCCCTTCTTCGTACTTCTTGAGTTCCTGGCGCTTGTCGGATATGGCGCGAGCGTATTTTTCCTCTTCGACGACCTCGAAAGGATCGCCGGCGTTGGGAATACCCTCGAAGCCGAGGACTTCCACGGGCGAGGAAGGCGTCGCCTCATCGATCCTGTTGCCTTTGTCGTCGAACATCGCCCTGACTCTTCCGGGGAATATGCCCGCGACGAAGGAATCACCAACATGGAGGGTACCTGTCGCGACGATGATAGTGGCGACGATGCCTCGTCCCTGGTCGATGCGGGATTCTACAATCTTGGCTTCTGCGAGCCGCTTATAGCTCGCCTGGAGTTCCAGCACCTCAGCCTGAAGAAGTATAGCGTCGAGAAGTTCTGGAATCCCCTTCTTTTGCAATGCGGATATTTCACAGAACTGAGTTGTTCCGCCCCATTCCTCGGGGATGAGACCCAACTCGGAGAGCTGTGTCTTGATCCTGTCAGGATTGGATTCCGGAAGATCGATCTTGTTGATGGCGACGATGATGGGAACCTTGGCCGCCTTGGCGTGATCAAGGGCTTCCTTTGTCTGAGGCATGACGCCTTCGACAGCCGACACCACGAGGATGACGATATCGGTTATCTGGGCGCCGCGGGCGCGCATCTTGGTGAAGGCCGCGTGTCCCGGCGTGTCCAGGAAGGTGATCTTGTT
>JBAQLW010000329.1:0-2629 GCA_049302175.1 Rectinemataceae bacterium | reverse complement strand
AGGAGCCGTATGCGTTAGTTGCGCACGTACGGTTCTGGGAGGGGCATGCTATCGTAACCATTTTAATGAAGGAAGGCGATAGCATGTCTACTCTACAAATGGCGCTTCTGTCCCTTGCCTGTTGCCTCATGCTGCTCTCGACCGCGAGCTGCGAATCCGCCCGCTCGGCCAGGATAAGGGAGATGAAGGCGATAATCGCCGCTTCGGGCATCGATGACAGCGCCGCGGCGGCCCTCGCGAAGCGGATCGAGTCGGCGCCTGACCGTTTTCTCTACCTCGTCGACGCGCTCGGGGTGGAGATGGCCGCCGATCCAGCCCTCCTTCGCCGAGCGGACAAGCAGAAAGGCCTTCCCGCCGATTTCGAGCCTTCCGACCTCGTCGCCCTGGATGGATCCGGACTCTCCGTCTCCCGGACCGGCCACAGGCTCCGCAAGTCCGCCTTCGAAGCACTGCGCGCGATGAGCGCGGCCGCGAGCGCCGATGGCGTCACTTTGCTCGTTTCCTCGGCCTACCGCAGCTATGAATACCAGGAAAATCTTTTCGCGCGCAACGTTGCCGAAATGGGGGAGAAGGAAGCCGTGCGGGTTTCGGCCGCTCCGGGAACGAGCCAGCATCAGCTGGGAACCGCTATGGATTTCGGCTCGATAACCGATGCCTTTGCCCTGACGGCCGCGGGAAAGTGGATGGCCGCCAACGCCGGGCGTTTCGGTTTTTCCCTCTCCTTCCCGAAAGGGATGGAGACCGTGACGGGCTATGTGTGGGAAAGCTGGCATTTCCGCTATATCGGAAAGGAAGCCGTCGCCATGCAGGACGAATACTTCGACGGCATTCAGCACAATCTCATGCTTTTCCTGGACGCCCTCGCCGCGAAGGATGCCTCAGCGCCACCGAATAAATGAGATCGGCCACGGCGTCTTCCTCGTTGGTCTTATCCGAGATGACGCGCGCGATGGCCTTGATCGCCTCGAGGGCGTTGGCCGGAGCGCAGCCCCAGCCGGCAGCCTTCACCATGGAGTAATCGTTCATCGCGTCGCCCACTGCCATCACCGCGTCCATAGGAACGGCGAGCTGAGCCGCGAGCCTTCGGAGGGCCGCGCCCTTGTCGGCGCCGATGGGGAGTATTTCCAGAAAGTAGGGCTTCGACGTGACGACTTCCGCCTTCCCCTTGTAGAATCGCGAGAATTCCCCGTAGAGCTCGGCGATGCGTTCCTCCTCACCGGGAATGACGAACTTGATCTGGCCTCCGCGGAAGAGCTCCTCCCTTGAGGTCACCTCGACAGCCTGCTGGCCCGAGAGCCTTTCGTCGAGGAAGGCCCAGGGGTTGAGCTTGCTGCACCAGATTTTTCCGTCCATGTACACTTGCCACTGAAAGCCATGATCCTCGATGTTTTTGGCCGTTTCATGGCAGAAGGACTCGGAAAGGAAGAGCCTGTCCCTCGCCTCGCCGGATTCGGCATCCAGAATCTCGGCCCCGTTCGAGCAGATGAGGAAATTGCCCGGCCGCGCAAGACCCAGAAAGTCCACGTATCGCTTCATGGCCGCGTAGCTGCGGCCGGAGGCGAGGACGAGTTCGATGCCTTCGTCTTCGGCCGCGGCGATAGCCTCGCGGTTGGCTTCGGAAATGTGAAGGTCTGATCTCAGGAGGGTGTCATCGAGGTCGAGGGCTATCAGGGCTACCGGGACGATCATACTCATGGATACCGATATACTACGAGCGGCTCAATCTTGATAAGCCCGGGGTAAGTCGATATCCTGTGCGGAAAGGACGGGCAAAATGCAATTCATCGACTTCCGCAGCGATACAGTGACCTGGCCAACCCCGGCCATGAGGGCCGCCATGGCGGCGGCGCCCGTGGGCGACGATGTGTATGGCGACGATCCAACGGTGAACGAGCTCGAAGCCCTGGCCGCCACGATGGCGGGGAAGGAAGCGGCCCTTTTCGTCCCCTCGGGAACCTTCGGCAATCAGCTGGCCCTCTTCACCTGGTGCCCACGCGGCAGCGAGGTGATCTTGGGCGAACAATGCCATATAATCCAGCACGAGGCGGGCGCGGCCTCCATCATCGCCGGGGTGCAGACCAGGACGATACAGGCGCCCGACGGTATCCTCCCCATAGCCGAAGTGGCAGCCCGTATTCGCGGCGACGACATCCACTATCCTCCCACCTCCCTCATCTGCGTCGAGAACGCCCATTCCTCGGGAAGGGTCGTCCCCCTCCATCACATGAAGGAGATCGCCGTCCTCGCGCGCTCACGGGGCCTGCCCGTCCACCTCGACGGAGCGAGGCTCTTCAACGCGGCCACGGCTCTCGGCTGTCAGGCCGCCGATATAGCCGCCACTGTCGATTCTGTCATGTTCTGCCTTTCGAAAGGTCTCTGCGCTCCCGTGGGCTCGATCCTTGCCGGATCCAAGAGCTTCATCGACAAGGCGCGCCGCAATCGCAAGATCATGGGCGGGGGAATGAGGCAGGCGGGCATCCTCGCCGCGGCCGGCATCATAGCCCTGCGCGACATGACAGGCCGCCTCGCCGAAGACCACGAGAACGCGCGTTACCTGGCTGAAAAACTGGCGGCCCTGCCCGGTTTCGCCGTCGACATGGGCGCCCTCGACATCAACATGGTCTTTTTC
>JBAQLW010000328.1:0-1732 GCA_049302175.1 Rectinemataceae bacterium | reverse complement strand
TAACAAGGCTGGACGCAAGATGGCCTTCGAGATTCTCTTGCAGAGTGTCACCCATCTTGTCGATGGCAATGAAAACCTGCTCCGTTACACGAAGCGTGCTGTAGGCAAGTCCAAGAATAAAATCCGGGCTGCTGTAGTAGGCCGTACGATCAGGCAGATATTCTACATCTTGAAGAACAAAGAGCCAAACTGGTTCCTTAAGGAAGGAACGTTCTGTATTAAGAAGCGGCAATTTGAGAGAATTCTATTTTCTCAAAAAATTGCTTGACAGGGGGATCTCATAGAGGTCTGACCCCGATTTTTAACTTTTTATGGAACTCCCAGAAAAGGAAGCCAGTTGCTTTCGTTGATCACGTGAAACGGCGCCTCCGGATACGCGGCTGCCCATGCCGGCGGTATCTTCGCGCTTTTTTGCCCCGATTTTATTTCCCAGGCTCCAAGGCCGCCGCTGCTCTCTTCAATAAGGTCGATCTCCGATCCGCCATGGGTTCGCCAGAATCGCGAGTCTACCCGCGCGCGCGTATGCAGGTGCAGCTTCCGGCGTTCCGCGATCAGGAAGTTCTCCCAGAGCCTGCCTCCGTCGTCCCGTTGCGCCAGGGGCTTGAAATTGTCGATCACGGCGTTTCTCAGTCCAGTATCGTAGAAATAGACCTTATCTTTCTTGGTGATCTCGTTGCGCAGGTTTGCGGAATATCCCTGGGACCTGAACAGAATAAATGCCTTTTCGAGAAGGTCAACGTAACGGATCACCGTGTCCTTGCTCATCCCGAGCGTCGTGCCCAGTTCCGTGAACGAAACCTCGCTCCCCGTCTGGAACGCGAGGAGACGGACGAGATCGCGTATCTTTCTCTCGTGCCGGATGCCTCCCAATGACAGAATATCCTTGTAAAGATAGTTGTTCGCCAGTTCGGCCAGGGCGTCGGCTTTTTCAGCGGAATCGGGAAAACCGATCAATCCGGGATACATGCCACAGATGATGAACTCTTCCCGCTTTCGCGAAAGCTCGAAGGGGGTGAGCGTCGAAGCCCATTCCGCCACGCCCAATGGGAGAAGGGTCATGCTTCGCGTTCGGCCGGTGAGTGGCTCGCCAGTTTTTTGCGCGAGTTCGAAGGACGAGCTGCCCGTAGCGATAATGCGCAGATTCGGCATGCCGTCGTGCAGTATTTTCAGGTTGAGGCCGATGTCGGGAACCCTCTGCGCCTCGTCGATGAACAACAGATCCCGCCCTTGAACCAAGGCAGATAGTTTCGCGAGATCGCCCTGGGACAACGCCTCCCTGACGGGATATTCGTCCGCGTTGAGGCTGACGACCTTTCCCGCATACCCAGACAACGCGGTCTGTATCAGGGTTGTCTTCCCGGCTTGTCGTGGCCCGTAGAGGATGAGTATCCGTAGCGGCGAATCGAGCCATTCCCGTACGGCGTTTTCAAGCGTTCGTGTGATAAGCATGGTAGCAGTATAATCTACGTACTAGCCGATTTCAACTAAAATCAGCTAGCCCGCTAGCCGAAATAGTTAATATTCGGTGTCTGACCCCGATTTTTAACTTATTGCACGTCGCCTGTCATGGAATAACCGAGTACCTGGGTGTCCTTGAACCAGTACGGTTCATCCAAAGTCCCCATGATAAGCCGCTTTTTGACCGGCTGGGCAAGTAAGGCTTCAACATAATTCATCCCCTCAAGGAAATCTGGATGGAATGTGGCGGATGATTTGATTTCGCATAGAAGGG
>JBAQLW010000327.1:0-11366 GCA_049302175.1 Rectinemataceae bacterium | reverse complement strand
ATCTCGCCCTTGCTGGTCAGCGGTCCGCGGTAGCATTCGACGCGCACTTCCTCGGGCAATAGGCCAGCGAGGTTCACCGTCGCTTCGACCTGGATCCTGGTGCCGCGAACGATGACGGGAGGGGCGTCGTCGCGGAGATCGGTGATCGCCACCTGCGGCCAGAGGGATCTTGCCCTGTCGAGATAGGCGAGGAGGGACCGCGACGAGGCATAACCTTCGGCCTTGAGCCGCGATCCTTCGGCCATGGCGGGTTTGTAATAAGCGCCGTAGTATTCCTCGAGCATCCTGTGGCTCGAGAAATTCCGTCCGATCGATCCGATCGAGGCGCGCATCTTCGCGATCCAGTCGCGGGGGATGCCGTCCCTGCCTCTCCGGTAGAAGGTGGGCAGGATTTCGCGCTCGAGAAGGTCGTAGAGAGCCTCGCTCTCTATCTTGTCCTGCAGTTCCTCATCCTTGTATTCCTCGCCCAGGCCGATAGCCCAGCCGATGTCGGATTTGTAGCCCTCGGCCCACCAGCCATCCAAAACCGAGCAATTGAGGACGCCGTTCATGCCGGCCTTCATGCCCGAGGTGCCCGAGGCTTCAAGGGGGCGGCGCGGCGTGTTGAGCCACACATCCGAACCAGAGGTCATATAGTGGGCCATATTCATGTCGTAGTCTTCGAGGAAGACGAGGCGGCCGAGCACTTCTTCCTTGCGGGAGAAGTGGACGAGTTCCCTGATGAGTTCCTTGCCGGGGATGTCGTGTGGATGGGCCTTGCCGGCGAAAATGATCTGCATGGGCATGTCGCGGCTCGAGAGGAGCCGGATCAGGCGATCGGGATCGCTCAGGAGGAGGTTGCCGCGCTTGTAGGTGGCGAAGCGCCTGGCGAAAGAGAGGGTGAAGATGGAGGGGGAGAGGGCTTCGCCCGCCTTGATGAGGGCGGGATCGGTGATGCCGAGGCGCGACATCGAGGCGCCGAGCCTGTCGCGGCTGAACACGATGAGGCGTTCCCGCCTGCGTTCATGCGTCCTCCAGAGCTCCTCGTCGGAGACCCTGTCCATCCTGTCCCAGATATCCCTGGATCCAGGTTCGACGCAGAAGCGGGGGCCGAGATAGCGGTCGAGGAGGGCGAGCATGTCGTGACTGATCCAGGTACGGGGATGGACGCCGTTGGTCACGGAGCCGATGGGGATTTCGCCTGCGGGCAGCTGGGGCCACAGTTCCTTCCACATCTCCCTCGAGACTTCTCCATGGAGAGCCGATACGCCGTTCGCGTAGGCCGAGAGCTTGAGAGCGAAAACGGTCATACAGAAGCTTTCGTTGTTGTCGCCGGGATTTTCCCTGCCCAGGCCGAGGAATTCGCCCCAGTCGGCGCCGAGGTTCTGCGTCCAGCGGCGGAAGTATTTTTCCATAAGGTCGATGCCGAAACGCTCGTTCCCGGCGGGCACCGGCGTATGGGTGGTGAATATGTTCGTCGGAATGAAGGCCTGCACCGCTTCCCTCACGGAAAGCCCATGCTCGGCCATGATGGTGCGTATTCTCTCCAGTGCGAGGAAAGCCGAATGACCTTCGTTCATGTGGGTGGCCGCGACGGGGATGCCGAGAGCGGCGAGAGCCCTTACGCCGCCTATGCCCAGGACGATCTCCTGCCTGATCCGCGTTTCCTTGTCGCCGCCGTAGAGGGTGGCGGTGATGGTCCTGTACTCGGGAGCGTTTTCGGGGATGTTGGTGTCGAGGAGATAGAGACTCGAGCGGCCGACCTTCACTTCCCATATCGCCGCGTGCACCAGCTTGTCAGCCAGTTCCACGGTTATGAGGATGGGCTTGCCGGCCGCGTCGCAGCACTGCTGGACAGGCATGTTGTACCAGTCGTTCTCGGGGTAGGACTCTTGCTGGAAGCCGTCCGCGTTCAGATACTGCTTGAAATAGCCCTGGCGGTAGAGGAGGCCAACGCCGACGAGGGGGAGACCCAGATCGCTCGAAGTCTTCATGTGATCGCCGGAGAGGATTCCGAGGCCGCCTGAATAGGTGGGCAGGGAAACGTCGATGCCGAATTCCATCGAAAAGTAGGCGGTGACAGGGGATTTTGGACCCTTGTACCAGGTTTCACCCTTCTTGTAGCGCTCGAAGAGGTTTTTCACATCGTTGAGCGAAGCTATGAAGGAATCATCCTGGGCGAGCTGCTCGAAGCGCTCCTGGCTCACCATGCCCAGCATTTTCATGGGATTCTGGCCGCTCGCGGCCCAGGCGTCCTGATCGATGCGGATGAAGAGGGAGACGGCCTCGAAGTTCCATGAAAGCCAGAGGTTGCGGGCTATGGGATCGAGAGCGGCCAGTTCGCCTTCCAGCCTCGGCTTGACGGTATGGGTAAGTATTTTCATCGTGGTTCTACCTTCTCTCATCACTCTTTATGGGTTCCGAAAAGATCCTGGAGCCTGCCGAAAATCCCGTGGACCTTCTCGCCCGATTCGGGCGCTTTCTGTTCGGGCGGGGCCTGGTCGATCGGTTTCTGCTCCGGCGCCTTCGCCGGCCGGTCGGCGTCGCGGGATTTCTGTCTCCTTTTGCCGCCATCGGCCACCGGAGTCCTGTC
The DNA here is from genome assembly GCA_049302175.1 of Rectinemataceae bacterium. Taxonomy (GTDB): domain Bacteria; phylum Spirochaetota; class Spirochaetia; order Treponematales; family Rectinemataceae; genus CAYXUF01. The sequence continues at coordinate 8,794 of JBAQLW010000327.1, read as the reverse complement.
CAGGTTTCTGGAATATTTCTTCTTGTAGAGGGCCAGTCTTTCTTCCATCGACATGGCGTAGGGATTGGCCACTACCGGACGCTCTCGCGTGGGGCGTCCTTGCGTGGGACGCTCTGGCCTTTCCTGCCGGCGGGCCTCGGGCATTTCGATGCGCTGGCCTGCGCTCAGGTCCTTGGGAAGCTCGGCGCTGGCGTCGAGGGTTGTCAGCGAAAGCGATGCGTCGATCGCCCGCTCGATGGCGGGGATCCCGTACATGTAGCGTTCGCAGACGAGATTGTAGAGCATCGTGCCGGAATCCTGCTTTTTCAGAAAATTGAGGCGCTCGAAGTAGAATTCAGGTTCGAGGGGAATATCATTGTTGACGACGCTGGAGAATTCGGGGCGGTTCAAGCCCTTGGCGCCCTCGTCGGTGAGCACGAGGATAAAGCTGTCGGCGGGGAAGCGCGAGGCTTTGGCGGCGGGAGGCGCCGCGACGGCTCCCCCGCTCTGCACGTTCCAGGTCAGCGCCTTGGTGACGATCTGGTTTTTCCTGTCGGGATTGAGGTTGCCGGCGATATAATCCGCTCCTACCCCGTTCAGGACCAGGCGGGCTGAAAGCTCGGCGGCCGTGGACTTGAGGTTGCAGAAGACGCAGAGGTGATGGTTTTCGCCCTCGAGGAGGAGATGCAGAAGGAACCTGATCTTGTCGGCCTCTTCCATTTTTCGCGAGATGGCAGCCGTCGTGCCGACCGATCCCATCGTTTCGCCGAGCTTGATCTCCCTGGGGTTGTCGGAAAAATCCCACGCGAAATTCTTGGCCTTCGGTGTATGCTTGTTCGCGATGACGAGGGTCTTGCGTTCCCAGGAAGGCAGTAGGCTGCCCTGGATTTTCCGTATGAACTCACCGGGAAGTTCCGCCAAAAGCTCAGCCTGGTCGGCGATGACGAAACCATACTCCCGTGGCTTGAATGATCCTGTCGAGATGAGGTCGGCCAGGGTTTGTATCGAGGCGACGAGGAGGCTCGCGTCCCTCGTCTCATCGCTGCTCGCGTTGTACACGCCGAGGAGGACAGGATTCGTTATCCTCTCCAGTCCCTCGGCCATCTGGACAGCCGCGTCACATACGGCAGCGGCCGCTTCCTCGTCGTGGCAGAGATAGAGGGCTTTGCCCCGCTCCGCCACGCGGTTGGCCATGGAAAGCCAATAGAGAGCGGGGAATACGAAGATCTGCTCCCTCTCCTTCCTTATGTCCGTCCTTACGAAGAGATTCTCATCATGTTCGAAAAGGCTGGCCAGTAGTCTTTCATAGAAAACCGATCGATATGCGTTGGACGCATCGGCGGCGGAAGACAGTGCCGCATCGATGGAAAAACGTGATAAGTCCATATACGTTCCTAAACTATAAAAATATGTGCCCGGATCTCCGGGGACGCTTCAGTGCTCAACCAAGTTTCCGATGATACCCTAAGCGGAAGGAAAAGTGAAGGTATGGCCGGGTCGAAGGCGAGTACTGCGAGTTTTACAAAATTTATATATAGGCATTTATCGAGATATAGTGTATAATTCGTCCGGAAAATTCATCCAAATATATTCATCGGGAGTTTCTTAATGAGTGATTCGAAGAAAATCCTTATTCTCGGCGGTGGTTATGGCGGCGTAAAAGCAGGAAAAATCCTGGAAAAACGTTTCAGGAAAGATCCAAGTGTCGAGATCACCCTTGTGGACATGCGGCCCTTCCACACCCTCATGACCGAGCTGCATGAGGTAGCGGGCTGGCGCACGGAGCCCGAGTCGGTGCAGGTGAGCTACAAGAAGATCTTCGGCGCCCGCCGCGTCAATGTTGTGCTCGACAAGATCGAGAAGGTGGACTTCGAAGCCAAAAAGGCCTTTGGAACCCTGGGCACCTATGCCTTCGACTACATCGTCGTCGGCGTCGGCGCCGAGCCCGAGTACTTCGGCATACCCGGCATCAAGGAAAACAGCTTCTCCCTATGGTCTTTCGAAGACGCGATGAAAGTGCGTAACCATGTCGAGCACATATACCTCGCGGCTTCCAGGGAACTGGACCCCGAAAAGCGCAAGCGGATGCTCACCTTCGTGGTGGCAGGCGCCGGATTCACCGGCATAGAGCTCATCGGCGAGCTTCTTGAATACCGCGACGTGATGTGCCGCAAGCTCTACATCGATCCGAAGGAAGTGCGGGTCGTCAACATCGAAGCCCTGCCCTCCATCCTCCCCATCCTCGAGGAGCCCCTGCGCGCCAAGGCCGAGAAATATCTGGTAAAAAAAGGCTGCGAGATCAAGCTTGGACAAGCCATCGTCGGCGCCGAACCCGGGAAAATTCTCCTCAAATCGGGCGACATCTTCGAAACCGAAACCTTTATCTGGACCTGCGGCGTCAAAGGCTCGAGTTTCGCCGGCTCTCTCGCCCTGCCCATGGGCAAACGCAACCGCATCGAATGCGATAAGTACATGCGCTCCACCCAATATCCCAACGTCTACCTCGTCGGCGACAACTCCGGCTTCATGATGGACAACGGCAAGCCGATAGCCCAAATCGTCGAATCGGCCCACTTTACGGCTGAGACGGCGGCGAAGAACATCATCGCTGACATCGCGGGCGGCGAGCATCACGAATTCAAGGCCAACTACCACGGTTTCATGATCTCGCTGGGCGGACGCTACGGCGTGGCCAACGCGATGAACTGGAGGACTTCGGGCTTCATAGCCATGTTCTTCAAGCACTTTATCAACATGTTCTACCTGTTCACGATCGCCGGCTTCAACCAGGTATGGGAATACTTTAAGCACGAGTTCCTGGACATGAAGAACAACCGTACCTTCGTGGGTGGTTTCCTTTCCTACAAGGTGCGCGGCTACTGGCCTCTCCTCCTCAGGATGTGGCTGGGGCTCATGTGGCTCTTCGAGGGCATCAACAAGATCGGCGAAGGCTGGCTCAATTTCGCCAAGGGCTCTTCCTCCGGCTGGATGTTCTCTCCAGGCGTGACCCAGGCTGGGGTGAAGGTGGCCGAAGTGACGAGCGCTGCGAGCGCCGCCTTGGAAGGCGGGACGGAAACCACGACGACGACGATAGCTGCAGCCACCAGCGCGGCGAGCGCGGCATTGGGCGATGCAGCCGCAACAACCGTCACTACCGTAGCCGACACCACGACCAAGGTCTTCAAGGTAGTTTGGGATCTGGCGAAACCCATCTTTGATCCCCAGTCCGGCATCGTCACCTGGTTCAGGATAACTTTCATGGATGGCATCTTAGCCTATCTGCCCTTCAGCCTCTTCCAAATCATGATCGTCTTCATGGAGCTAGGTATCGGCCTCGCCCTTTTCGGCGGCTGTTTTACCTGGATCGCCGCGGTAGGGAGCATCGCGATGTGCGTGACCTTCACCATGTCGGGCATGTTCGCCTGGAACCAGCTCTGGTTCGTCTTCGCCGCCATCGTGATGATGGGCGGAGCGGGCAGGATCTTTGGCTGCGACTACTGGGTCGTGCCGGTGATCAAGCGCTGGTGGAACGGCACCAAGTTCGCCCGCAACTGGCATTTTTACGGCGACGACCCGACGAAATAAGCCCACTGATTTTTACGGCATAATGACCGGACGTCCCCCGATGCTGGCATCCCGGACGTCCGGTTTTTTTATGGATCGTAAAGGAAGGATATTGAGGTCACATGACTGCTCTATGGAATGATTCCCCGAGGATCGGGAAAAGGCTCGACAGGGTCGAAGCCATACTTGTCGAAACCCTGGACGATCCCTCGTACCCCCTCGCCGCGGAGACGAAAGAACTCGTCCTTTCGGGCGGCAAAATGCTCAGACCGGCCTTCGTCCTCATCGGCGCGGGCTTCGGGCGCGGCAGCCCGCGCGGGAGAGCCGGCCCCGCGCAAGACAGGATCGCCCACATAGCCGCGGCCATAGAGTTCATCCACGTTGCCAGCCTCATCCACGACGACATCATCGACAAGGCGGACACGCGCCGCGGGATGCCCGGCCTTCACACGCGATTCGGCGCGACGAACGCCATACTCGCAGGGGACTGGCTCTTTTCGCGCAGCTTCCGCCTCACCGCCGATTACGCGAGCATCAAAAGCGCCCGCGTACTAGCCCGCTTTGTGGGCAGCGTCTGCTCGGCCGAGATTCACCAGGACCTCTCCAAGTTTTCCTTTTCCACCTCGCGGCGCGAGTACCTGCGGACGATCGCTGGAAAAACAGCCGCCCTCTTTTCCCTCTCCCTCCACGTGGGAGCGAGCGAAGCCAAGGCCGATCTCATCGTCACCCAGAATCTGCGGAGAGCGGGGTACGACATAGGCATGGCCTTCCAGATCATCGACGACATCCTCGATTACGAATCCGACGACAAAACCCTGCGCAAACCCGTCGGCAACGATATCAAGGAGGGGCTCTGCACCCTTCCCCTCATCCTCGCCTTGAAGGAAAACGAAGCGGCGTTGCGCCCTCTGCTGAGCAAAGAAAGGATGACCGACGATACGGTGGGCAAGATAGTAAAAATGGTGGCCGATTCAGGCGCCCTCGATAATGCCAGGAAAATAGCCCGTCACTTCACCGCCCGCGCCCTCAAGGAGATTGGAGCCCTTCCCGCCTGCGAAGCCCGGGAGGACCTCCTGTCGATCACCAGAAAACTGCTCACGCGGACGTACTGAAAAGCGCCCTCGAGGAATGGGTCAAGATTGTCGTGTAACCCCTTGCCGTTCACCTCGATTTTAGCCATGAGAGGGAAACTGACGCCATAGTTGATTTGGCAGAATGCAGCGATGTCGGCATCGCTGCCTGGTTCCTGGTGGGCGAACTGGTCGCAGGGAAAGGCGAGGATGACGAAACCGCGGTCCTTATACGCCCGGTAGAGTTCTTCCAGGCCCTTGTAGATGCCGAAATCGATGGATTTACCATTGTTGGCAGTCGCCGAAAGTTCGAAAAATGACTCTGCCATGACTATTTCTTGAGTTCCTTATCCTTGGTGTTGATATTGAAGGGAATATAGAGCGGGCAGGTTCCGACGACGCTCGTCGCGATGAATATCAGGGCCACGATTCCAAGGATGACAGCCCCTGCCCCGATGAGATTCCCGGTAATGATCAGAATGCCTACGACGAAAGCCACAAGAATCCTGATAAGCTTATCCACTTTTCCCATATTCTTCACCATAATTCCCTCCATAAAACAATGAATAGTAAGAACATAGCGATAGCAGCCGGAGAAGTCAAAGCCAAAGGCCTGGCCTTTGTGCCGCCTCTCGTGCCGCCGTTCCGCCCTCCCCTTCGCAATCAAGGCTTAACAGTGTACTATCGTGCGAAACGACATCGAGAGGCGGGAGAGTCTTCTATGCAATTTCGCAGGCTGGGAAAGACAGGCATTGAGGTTTCGGCACTGGGTTTCGGCTGCATGAGGCTGCCCACCCTGGGCGCGCCCGACCGAATCGACGAGACAGCCGCTACCGGCCTCCTCCATGAGGCGATCGAGGCGGGCGTCAATTATATCGATACGGCCTGGTTCTATCACTCCGCGGCGGCCATGGCGGGGGCGGGCGAGAGCGAGCCTTTCGTCGGTCGGGCGCTGTCGGGCTCGCCCAAAAACGACTGGCGCGAACGAGTCCATCTCGCCACGAAGCTGCCTCAACAGCTTGTCAAAACTCGGGAAGATATGGACAACTTCCTCGCGCGGCAGCTCGAGCGCCTCCAGACTGAGCACATCGACTTCTACCTCGTGCATGGCCTCAATGGGGAATCCTGGAATCGCATGCGTGATTTAGGCGTGAGGGAATTTCTCGACAAGGCCCGCGAGCGCGGCCTCATCCGCCACGCCGCTTTTTCCTTCCATGGCAAAAAGGAAGATTTCCCGCGAATCATCGACGAGTACGATGCCTGGGCTTTCGGCCAGCTACAGTACAATTATATCGATACGGACTATCAGGCGGGCATCGCGGGGCTGCGCTACGCGGCCGACAAAGGCTTGGGCGTCGTCATTATGGAACCGCTGAAAGGCGGGCGTCTGGCGAACAAGCTTCCGCCAGAATTGCAGGCTGTCTTCGCCGCTCGCCCCGAAGGCTGGAGCCCCGCCGAGTGGGCGCTGCGCTACGTGTGGAACGAGCCGGGCGTCAGCCTCCTGCTGTCGGGCATGGGCGATGAATCGCAATTGAAGGAAAACCTGCGCGTCGCCGATTCGGCGCGCGCGGGCGAGCTGAAGCCCGATTCGCTGCGCGTATACGAAGCCGCCAAAAAGGCGCTCGCCTCCCGAATCAAGGCTGATTGCACGGCCTGCCGCTATTGCCAGCCCTGCCCCTTCGGCGTTCAGATACCCGAATGCCTCGCGGCGCTCAATTCAGCCGCTCTCTGGGATACGAAGGATGCGCGGCTCACCGGATGGAGCTCGATAGAAGGCAGACCTGAAGCCTGCACCGAATGCGGCCAATGCGAGGAAGCCTGTCCCCAGGGGCTTCCGATTCGGAAACTGCTGAAAGATACTGCCGACGCGTTCAGGACCTAGCGAGTACCTCGCGGACCACCGTGTCGCCCATCTCCACTGTGCCGACGACCTTGTCATCCGGTTTCGCGGCGATATCGGCGCTCCGGAGCCCTGCGTCGAGAACGGCGTCCACAGCCTGCTCAAGCGCGCGGGCTTCGGCTTCGAGGCGCAGCGAATACCTCAAGAGCATGGCGGCCGAAAGTATGGTGCCCAAAGGATTGGCGATATTCTTTCCCGCGATGTCGGGGGCCGATCCGTGGATGGGCTCATAGAGACCGGGGCTGCCTGGAGCCCCAAGGCTCGCCGAAGGCAGCATGCCGATGGAGCCCGTGAGCACGGAAGCCTCGTCGGAGAGGATGTCGCCGAAAAGATTGGACGTGACGATGACGTCGAACTGGCCGGGCGCGCGGATGAGCTGCATCGCGCAGTTATCGGCGTACATGTAGCTGAGCGCCGTCGACGGGTATTCGGGCGCGAGTCGGCCGGCCACTTCCCGCCAAAGCCTCGAGGATTCCAAGACATTCGCCTTGTCGACGACGCAGAGCTTGTTTCGCCGCAGCGCCGCCGCCTCGAATCCGGCCCGCAGCGCTCGCTCGATCTCCATCACCGAATAGGTTTCCGTATCGAAGGCCGAGAGCCCGTCCTCGCTCCTGCCCTTTTTTCCAAAATAGAGGCCGCCCGTCAGCTCTCTCATGATGAGGAGATCGAAGGAGGGCGATCCGTCCCAGCTGCTCGCCGAAAGCACCTCTTCCTTGAGGGGGCAGGCGCCCCGCAGCTGGGGCAGAAGCTTGGCCGGCCTCAGATTGGCGTAGACACCCATGCCAGCCCTGAGCGCCAGAAGGCCCTTTTCGGGCCTCTTGGCAGAGGGCTGGCTATCCCAGGCCGGTCCACCCATGGCGCCCATGAGGACGGCATCCGATTTTTTGGCCGCTTCCAGCGTTTCGGGAGGCAGGGGAACGCCGAATGTATCGATGGCGCAGCCGCCGGCCATGAGTTCGGTGAAGGCAAACTCATGGCCGAAGCGCTCGCCGATGGCGACGAGGGCTTTTTTCCCCTGGGCGACGACCTCGGGACCGATGCCGTCGCCCGGAATAAGCGCGATGCTGTAGTTCATATATGCTCCTCGCGGCGCTCAGACGCCGTCGACATTCCCGGCACGCTTTCTGGCCGAGGGAGAAACAGCCGACAGCTCCCATTCCATGGAGTTGATGGCGGCGATATAGGCGAGTATGGTGGCTTCGATGACGTCGGTGGAGAGCCCTCGGCCGTTCCACTGTATCCCGTCATGACTGATCTTCACCGTCGCCTCGCCCTGGGCGTCCTCGCCGCCCGTCACGGCGCCGAGTTCGAAGGCGTCGAGGTCCAGGTCCTTGCCGACGATGTGATTGATCGCCTGAAAAGCCGCATCGATAGGTCCATCGCCCACAGCCACTTCCTCGCTGGAGTTTCCGTCCTTGTGCTTGAGGCGGACGGTGCAGGTCGAGCTGAGGGAGGAACCGGTGTTGACCACCCAGCGGTCGAGGGTCCATGTCGCGGGCAGGGATTGGACCGAGCCGACGACGAGGGCTTCGATGTCGCGGTCGCCGACGGTCTTCTTCTTGTCGGCCAGCACCTTGAAACGGGCGAAAAGATCATCGACATCGAGGTCGGAGAGGTTGAATCCGAGACTCTTGAGTCTTTCCTCGAAGGCGTGCCGGCCCGAATGCTTGCCCAGGACCATGCGATTGGAGAGAAATCCTACCGATTCGGGCGTCATTATCTCGTAGGTCATCCTGTTGGCGAGAATGCCATGCTGGTGGATACCCGCTTCGTGGGCGAAGGCGTTCTCGCCGACGATCGCCTTGTTGGGCTGAACCTTCACGCCGGTGACCTTGGACACCAGCCTGCTCGTCGCGTAGATCTGAGTCGTGTCCACACCGCATTCCATACCGAGAAATTCCTTCCTCGTCGCGATACCCATGACGATTTCCTCGAGGGATGCATTGCCCGCCCTTTCGCCGAGGCCGTTGATCGTACACTCGAGCTGATCGGCCCCCGCCGCGGCCGCCGCCAGGGTATTGGCCACGGCGAGGCCGAGATCGTCGTGGCAGTGGACGGAGAGCATGGCTTTCTCCATGCCGGGAGTGTTCTCTTTCACGTACGCCACAAGCTTGCCGAACACATCGGGCAGGGCGTAGCCGACCGTGTCGGGTTCGTTCACAACGGTCGCCCCGGCGGCGATCACCGCGCCGAAAACACGGCAAAGGAAGTCGGGATCGCTCCGCGAAGCGTCTTCGGCCGAAAACTCCACGTCGGGGCAGAATGTCTTCGCGTAGGCTAC
>JBAQLW010000326.1:0-1583 GCA_049302175.1 Rectinemataceae bacterium | reverse complement strand
GGCCTAGGGCGTGAGGCATGGAAAAGCCTGCCGAGGCGAAAAGCATGTCGACGATGGCGGCCACGTCGCGTGCCGCCCTTCCCGGCACGCAGGCTTCTATCGCTTTTTGATGGGCTTCCTGAACCAGCCGTATCATCGCTTCCTGCTCTTTCACCAGGGGGCCGCGGGCAAAACTCATCGTGACATCGGAAGTGTAGCCATCGATGACGATGCCGAAATCGAGGATGGAGAGGCCTTTCGTGGCGAAGGGCCCGGCGCCGTAATTGGGGAAAGCGTGGATGGCAAAGCTGCGCGCCGGGCCAGCGGCCAATGTGTCGAAACCGGTGCCTTCGGCGCCTGCCGCCCTCGCTTCCTTTTCAATGAATAGGGCGACATCGAGCTCGGATCTGAGCCTGCCTTCACGCAGCCCTTCCTCCATCATGCCGATAAGCCTGTCGGTGAGAGCCGAAACCTTCCCGTAGACATCGAGCTCGCCCGAATCCTTCATTGACCGCATTTCAAGCAGCGTAGCGTCAATGCCACCGGCTTCGCAGACAAGATCCCATTCGTCCAGGGCTTCGACATAGTCGACAAAGGCGGGGTAGGGCGTCGCCGCTGACAACTCCAGCTTCTGGCCAGCGGGGATGCCCAGCTCGCCGAGCACGAAGCGCATAGCCTCGGCCGAATTCCGGCTAAAGTCCGTATATGAGTAGATTTTATCGACGGAGGCCATCCTGTCTGCCATGTTGCGGTCCCAGGCGACAAGGGCTGAGGATGCTTCGGCCGTGACTATAAGGAACGCGTCGCCCGGCTGGCCGCAAAGGTATCGCACCGAAGGACACCGCATATGCTCGAAATCCTCAAAGCGCGCTGCCGCGATACCGCGCTCTTTGAGTGCCTTCGCGACTTTTTGTCTGCGAGCGAGGTAGATGTCCTTCATAGAGTTCACACTGTCGCCTCCGGCAACCATTCTCTCAGGTCTTCGCCATTTCGTCGAGGACCGATTTCAGGATTGCGAGACCGCGGTCGATCTCCGCGTCCGTGATCACGAGGGGAGGAAGGAGACGCAGCGTGTCATCGCCCGCGGTGAGGACAAGGAGCTTCTTTGCCCGGCAGGCCGTCACGACATCGCCGGGAGGCAGGGTCAGGCCGAAGCCGATCATGAGGCCCATGCCCCGCACTTCCTTTACGAGGGGATTTTCCCAAGCGCGAACGGTCGCCCTGATCTTCTCGCCTTTCCGCTCGACCTCCGCCATGAAGCCAGGTTTTGCCAGCTCAGCGAGCACGACGCTGGCGGCGGCCGCCGCGAGGGGGTTGCCGCCGAAGGTGGTTCCGTGGTCGCCCGGCTGGAGAACCTCGGCGCAGGGGCCTCTGGCAAGAATGGCTCCGATGGGCACGCCGCCCGCCAGTCCTTTTGCGAGGCTCACCATGTCGGGTTCGACACCCATCTTCATGCAGGCGAGGAAAGCCCCGGACCTTCCGATGCCCGTCTGCACTTCATCCGCGACAAAAAGGATGTCACGCTCCTTGCAGAGCTTTTCGGCTGCCTTGAGGTAGCCTTGGTCGAGGGGGTTCACGCCGCCTTCGCCCTGTATAGGCTCGAA
>JBAQLW010000325.1:0-2591 GCA_049302175.1 Rectinemataceae bacterium | reverse complement strand
GTGAGGGAACTGCTCGAGGAACTTGGTCTCGACGCGGTCTATCTCAAGAAGAGCGCCAATTTCTCCTGGCTGACGGGTGGCGCCTACAACCTCGTGGGCCTCGCCACCGAGATGGGCGTCGCGGGGGCACTGGTGACGGCCGACAAGCTTTTCGTCGTCTGTTCCAATATTGAGGCGCCGCGCATGCGTGATGAGGAGCGCCTCGAGGAAGAGGGTTACGAGATCATCGCCTACCCCTGGAACGATGACCAGGAGGCGGCGATCGTAGCCAAGCTGGCAGGCCTAAGGCCTACCGGCCTAAGGTCTACCGGCCTAAGGCATACCGGCCTAAGGCCTACCGGCCTTAAGCTCGGCGCCGATCACGCCTTCCCGGGAGCAGTCGACATCTCAGGCCGGCTGAATCCCTTGCGCTACTCCCTCTCCCCGTGGGAGGTCGAGCGCTACCGCGGTCAGGCCCTCGATACGGCCCGAATCGCGGAAGAGACGGCTCTGACGATTCGGCCGGGCGACGAGGAAAGGGCCGTGGTCGGCAGGCTTTCCGAGAAGCTATGGAAGAACGGCATGGATTTCATCATCGCCTTTTGTGCCGCCGACGACAGGATTTCGCGGTTCCGCCACCCCGTCGCCACGGACAGGAAGATCGAAAAACGGGCGATGATCAGCGTGAACTCCAGGAGGCGGGGCCTCATCGTCTCCATAACCCGCTTCGTGCAGTTCGGCAAGCTGCCCGCGGACCTGAAGAAGCTCTATGAGGACAATGTCTATGTCGACACGGCCATGATGGCGGCGACGATTCCCGGCAGGCCCGCGGTGGAGGTGTACGAGGCGGCGCTGCGCGCCTATGCCGAAGTGGGCTATCCGGAGGAGTACAGGCTTCACCACCAGGGCGGTTCGATAGGCTATATCGGACGTGACTACAAGGTGACCGCCCGGACGAAGGAGATTATCAGGGAGAACCAGGCTTTTACCTGGAATCCTTCCATTACCGGCATGAAGAGCGAGGATACGATGCTCGCCACGGCCAAAGGGCCGGTTGTCCTGTCCGAGCCCCAGCTTTTTCCCGTTCTGACGATGGAGAGAGATGGCTTCGTTTTCCGCAGACCAGGGATCATGGAATTGCGGGGCTGAAAATCGGCCCCTCGAATCAATCAATAGGAGGCTTTCAATGAAGATGAAGAGACTGGTGCTTCTCGTCTCAGCGTTTGTTCTTCTCGCCACGGTCACGGTCGGGGCTCAGCAGAAGAAATTCCCCGAACGCGAAATCGAAGTGATGGTGCCCTGGGCGGCAGGCGGAGCGACCGACGTCATGGTGCGCATCTTCGCGCCTGTCATCCAGAAGTATCTGGGCGTTCCCCTCCTCGTCACCAACAAACCGGGCGGGGCTGCCGTTCCTGGCTATGTCGAGGCGATGACGAAGAAGAACGATGGCCACTACCTCGTCGCCTGGGCGACTCCCTCCCTCACAGTCACCCATATGCAGAAGACGCCCTACGACGCCAACACCTTCGAACCCATCATCGATGTCGTCATGGCGCCGGTATGGTTCCTGGCTCCCGCCAATTCGCCCTACAAAAACCTGAAAGATCTCGTCGAGGACGCGAAGAAGCGCCCCGGCATGGTCAATCTGGGCAACGCGGGCGCCGGCGGCGGCACCCACATGATAGCCTTGGCCTTCGAATCGGCGGTCGGCGTCAAGTTCAACCATGTTCCTCATGCGGGCGGAGCCCCGGCGGTGACGGCGGCTGTGGCCGGCCAGGTGGATGTGATCACCTGCGGACCGCCCGAAGGCGTGCCTCAGCTCGCGGCCGGCCAGCTCAAGTGCCTCGGTGTCTTCTCCGAAGGGCGCCTCAAGGAATTCCCCAACTATCCGACGGCCATGGAGTTGGGCTACGATTTCGCCATGGGCCAGTGGAGGGGCCTCGCGGCCCTCAAGGGCACCGACCCCGCGAAGATCAAGATCCTGCACGACGGCTTCAAGGCAGCTATGGAAGACCCCGAGTTCATCAAGCTCGCGGCTCAGGCGGGACTTCTTCTCGATTATCGTAATACCGAAGATTTCCGAAAGCTCATCCAGAAAGAAGATGCCTACTACGAAAAGGTCGTGAAGGACAACAAACTGGGAAGCAAGTATAAATAATGGGCAGGATTGATATCGTATGCGGCCTCCTCGCGGGGGCCGTTTCCCTTCTCTTCTACATAGGGACCCTCTCCTTCCCCGACATGAGCATAGGCATCAATCCGAGGGCGTATCCCCTCGTGATCATCATCGCGTCCTTTGCGCTTTCTGTGCTTCTGACTGCCCAGGGCGCGATGAAGATGCGGCGGGAGAAGGCTTCAGAAAAGGGTTTGAGAGGTGAGGCCGAGGGAGCTGCAGAGATGGCCGCGGCGCGGACCCTGCCCAGGGGCAAGACCGCGTGGTATCTCGTCATTCTCGCCGTGGGTATGGTGCTCTATGCGCTGACCCTCGAAGGCTTGGGTTATATCATCGTCACACCTTTCCTCACCGCCCTGACGATGTGGCTCTTCGGCGAACGCAAGCCATTGAAGATAATATTCGTGTCGGTACTCGTCTCGATTGTCCTGTACTGGAT
>JBAQLW010000324.1:0-3467 GCA_049302175.1 Rectinemataceae bacterium | reverse complement strand
TGGTTGAAGCTTCTGGGGCAAAATCCACGGATATGCAACAGCCGGAGGATGTCCACAACTTGAGCGCCAAATGTGCGCAGGCCGCGGATAATTGGGAACCAGTCGCCAATCGTCTGTGGAACGAGCGTAATTGACGTTTATAAGGAGATAGAAATGGAGAATGCGACACAGGAACGCATCTTGATGCAAGCGAGAACTCTCTTTTTTAAGAAAGGTCCTCTACGCGTCACAATGGATGAACTTGCTCTCTCCTGTGGCATTAGCAAGAAGACGCTGTATATATATTTCACTAACAAGGAAGAACTACTTCATGCAATAATCACCGGTTTTCGAGAAAACCTTGTGGAACAAATGAACGCAGTACTTGAAAGCAGAGCTATCCCGCTAATGGAACGATTTAAAAAAGTCATTGGTATAGTTATGAATACCTGGACTGACTTTGGATTTGCTTTTCTTGATGACTTGAAACGGCTCTATCCTGCGTTCTGGAAAGAAATACGGGAATACCGGCAAAACGATGTCACGAACGTGATACGCGCTATTATTGCCGAAGCGCGGGAACGCGGTTATTTAAGGACCGGCACATCCGAGCAGTTCATCATTCGTACTCTTCTCGTCCTAATAGACAATGTATTCACTCTTGAAACTATGAAAGAGCTTTCCATGACCTTTCAAGATCTTTTTGAAAACACAATCGCTCTGCTTTTCGGAGGACTTCTAACCGAAAAAGGTGAGGAAGTTCTTGCACAGGTGGTGGAGCAAAACATTATCAATACTCAAAAGGAGCATTTAACATGAAGAATATTACTGTCATCATTTGCGCATACAATGAAGAACAAAGGATCGAAAAAGTTCTGAATGCTATTGCTGGAAGCGGGGTTTTTGAAGAAATCGTTGTCGTCGATGATGGTTCGACCGATGAAACATGGCAAATAATACAAGACTGTAAAAGAGAATATCACCTGACCGCTATTCGTCTTCAAGAAAATAAAGGCAAAGGTAATGCCATGGCAATTGGCGTCGAACACGCCCACGGAGAAATTCTCCTATTCTGGGATGCTGATCTCGTTGGCTCGAATGAGGAACATTTTCTGCAGCTTATTAGGCCGATAATGAATGACGAAGCGGATATGGTCCTTGGGCAGGCTGATGGCACATTGATACCGTATGGAGTGAACATTTTCAAATCATTAACCGGGGAGAGATCCCTCCGAAAAAACGATATCCTACCGATCCTCGAAGATATGAAAGCATCAAAGTTTGGCGTAGAAACATTAATCAATCTTACTTTTGACTCACTTGGGAAACGAGTAAAATTTGTTAGGTTAGAACATTTATATCATCCAACAAAATTCGAGAAAACCAGTCAGATGCAAGCTATGAAAGAATTCGTCCATGAAGGTCATCATATAGCATTAACCTATATTTCCAATACTTCTCTGGTCTTCAAGGTTGCAAGTAAGCAATTTGTTAAGTTGATGCTAAAAGAATAATTGCGGAATTGCTGCCTTTCCATCGGCGTTGCCTGCTTTTTTGTAAGACTCGAGAGTAGAACAGATAACCGTATTCAATAGTTATCTTAATAAGGAGAGACCACATGGCGCAGACTATTCCCCAGCTATTCGATGTGATCCGTCATCTGGTTAATGAGATTCATAAAAAGAAAATTGCAAATCTTTTCAAGAATAAATAATTTATACATAGGGAAAGCATAGATTAGCATTTAATTCTGATAAGGAGTTTGTACGGACAACAAAAGCAGTGATGTGTTTTGCCTTGTGCTCAGCGGAGGCGGAACAAAGGGTGTTTACCATATTGGCGTGTGGCGTGCACTTCGGGAGCTTGAGGTGCAAGTGGATGCTTTTATCGGCGTTTCCATAGGTGCTCTTATTGCCGGATTTCTAGCACAGGGCTTAGATGATGTGCTTGAAGAGATCAGAAAAACCATGGTCATAGACAACATGCTCGCTTTGCCTGAAGAGCTTGTCGAGCATGACGAAATAAAGCTCGACAAGAATTCGATTCATGCAGTTCGGAAATTTTTGACAAGTACACTCGAGAAAAAAGGTCTCGATTCTAGCCCCTTACGAATGATTCTAGAAACAAAACTCGACGAGGAACGAATCCGCGCAAGTGGAAAGGATCTTGGAATCGTCACTGTCAACATTTCCGATCTGCATTCCCAAGAGGTGTTTCTCGAAGACATGGAAAAAGGCTTTTTAGTGGACTACTTGATGGCGAGCGCTGCATTTCCAGGCTTTGAACAGCCAGTCATCGAAGGAAAGAAGTACATTGACGGAGGCTTGTACGACAACATTCCCTATGCAATGGCCCGTAAACGTGGCTATCGCAACATCATCGTGTCGGACACTTCTGGGCTTGGGCGTAACCGAAAGCCACAGATCGAAGGTACTAGGACTATCTACATTAAAAACTCCATCGATTTCGGAAGCGTTTTTGATTTTGACAGGAAGTTCATGGACTCTTTCACCCTGCTGGGGTATCTGGATACCCTGCGAACCTTCGGGAAACTTTCAGGATACTCATATTTCATTGAGCCCAACCGTAGACTTGAAGCAACCTTTATTTCTGAATGGCAAAAGTCAGGTATGTCTTTCCCTGTCGTTCCTGAAAGGATGCGATATGACCGGAATAAAATCCTTGTTTTTCTTGAATGCGCTGCATCGATCCTTCAAGTTGATAGGATTTCAAGGTACACATACGAAAGCTTAATACAGGCAATTGAATTGCGTCGCATAGAAATCGAAGCAAGCATAGATACAAATAAATCTTCCGCACCCGGCGGGTTGAGGAGTCTTGCCCCAACCATCAAGGCGTCAATTCGGAACCACAGTTTCAGCGAGTGTCCTTATTACTACTATCGCACTGTTCAGGAGGCATTCTCTGGATCAGTACGCGGTAACATGCTTAAGATGCTCACAGCAATCTATCCAGAACTAGTTGCGGGTGTAGTATGGCTCGAACAACAGGCTAAGATTGGCTCCTGCATACATGACCATTATCGATGAGTATCTACGACAGAAAAGTTAGGGAGAATATCACTATGAACATTTTCTTAATAGCCCTTGTAATCCTATAAAACATCAATATATGAGTCCCCTCTAAAAAGATAGGGACATTTTCACTCTTGTTAGCGACACGCAGAGTTTCAAGACCCATGGACACGATCGCCGTCATCACTGCAAACAGTTCTGCCTTGAAAAGCCCGCGGGCCTTGAGCTTCCCCGCCTCTGTCCGGCGGCTGAACTCTCGCATCGTCGCTTCCACGTCGTCCGGTGACTGAAGAATTCCTGAATGCAGATCCTCAGAAGGCCGAATTGTTATCCTGCCGTCTACCACCGTGAAATATTCATCGAATACCCGCCCAAAGATCCGCGCGATTTCCGTCTCCCCGTACGTCGTTCCTACGGTCTCTCGAATCGCGAGATACACCGCCGCCACCCTCT
>JBAQLW010000323.1:0-1593 GCA_049302175.1 Rectinemataceae bacterium | reverse complement strand
GTCCTGCCGCGGCCCGGGGCGCCGCCAATCCCGCGAGCCGGTACGGTTTTCGCCGTTTCAGGTACTTGTCTTCGGCGTCGGCGTGAGCGGGAAGGAGGTCGACGCCCATCCCGAGTTCAAGGGCGAGGGCGGCCAGGGCGCGCATCTCGTCCTCGCCGTCGGTGACGCCGGGCATCATGGGCCGCCGGATGCGAAACTCATTGCCGGGCCTCGCGGGTGCCCCCGCGGCCGCCCGGGTGGCCTTGGCGGCGGCATGGGCAGTCTCAGCGGCCTGGATTGCCGCCTGAGCCGCGGCCCTCAGGTTGTTCAAAATCAGGGCGTTGTCGACGCCGGTCCATGCCTTGTGCGCGGCGGGATCCATCAGTTTTATATCGTAGAGAAGAAGATCAGCCTGCTCAGCCAGATCGAGAAAGACTCGCTCCGGGGCGAAACCCGAGGTTTCGACGGCGCGGTGAAGGCCGGCCCGGCCGCAGGTTTCCAGAAAGGCCGTGGCGAAGCGGGCCTGAGCCAGGGGATCGCCGCCCGAAAGCGTCACACCGCCGCCGGAGGATTCGTAGAAGGCGCGGTCGGCGAGGACCAAATCCAGAAGCTTCGGCGGATCCCAGCTGGTCCCCACGGCCTCCCGCGCGCCCACGAGGCAGGCGCCGGCGCAGACCTGGCAGCCGGGAGGGCAGGCTTCGTCGGGGAAGGGCGCCGTCTTGGCAGCGGCCGCGGCCGCAGTCGCAGCAGGCGCCGCAGCGGCCGCCAGTCCCGCCATTCTTGGGCAAACCGCCGCGCAGCGTCCGCAGGCCACGCATTTGTCGGGGCGAAAGAAAACCTCGGGCAGCGCGCTCATTCCCTCGGGATTGTGGCACCAGGCGCAGGACAGGGGACAGCCTTTCAGGAATACGACCGTGCGAATGCCCGGCCCGTCGTGGAGAGAGAAGCGCGCGATATTGAAGATTGTTCCCTGGATATCCACGAATGCTCCCTTACTGGGCTCGAGGCAGCTGGCCGGGAAGCTCGTAGTATCGTTGGATAAAATGCTTCTGGACCTCGAAGGACCAATGTATGTCTCGGACATTCTCGGCCGCGGCGCGGAAATCGCCGGCGCGCAGAAATTCCAGAATGCGCGCATGCTCTCCGACCGAAGCCCTCTCCCATTCCGTCAGAAGCCCCTTCTTCCCGGGAAAGTCGTAAAGACGGCTTTTGGCGCGATCGATGACGCCTAAAATGACAGGATTACAGGAAAAGCTCAGGAAAACCCCATGAAATTCTAGGTTCCTCCGATAAAAATCCTCCCAATCCCCAGCGTCCAAAGCCGCCGACATGGCATCGTTCAGGCGCGCCATCCGCTCGACAGCCGGAGCATCCATCCTGCCCTTCGCGGCGAAGAGTACCGACCCCTCGAGCGCGCCGATAGTCTCGTAGAGATTGCGTATGTCGTCGAGGCTGAGGCTGTTGATGATGATGCCGCTGCGGGGCAGTATGGTGACAAAACCCTCGGCGTCCAGGATGATCAGCGCCTCGCGCAGGGGCGTCCGGCTTACGCCCAGGCTCTCTGCCAGAACGTCCAGATCGATGCGCTCACCAGCTTTCAAGGCTCCGCTCGAA
>JBAQLW010000322.1:0-2053 GCA_049302175.1 Rectinemataceae bacterium | reverse complement strand
GCCAGGGCGCCGGCTTCGGTCGGGGTGACGATACCCGTGTAGATGCCCCCCAGAAGGACGACGACGGTGAGAAGGGCGGGAATCGACTTGAGGAAGAGGACGATGAACTGCTTGAACGGGTAGGATTTCCCGCGGGGGAAGTCGCGCTTCACGGAGATGACAGCCACGTAGGCCATCATGGTGAGCCCGAGAATAAGACCGGGCACCACACCTCCCATGAAGAGGGCTCCCACCGAGGTTCCCGAAAGCATCGAGTAGAACACCATGGGGATGGAAGGCGGGATGATCGGGCCTTCAGTGGCCGAGGCGGCGGTTATGGCGCAGGTGAAGCCGCCCTCGTAGCCCGCGTCCTTCATGGCTTTCATCTCCATGTTCCCGGGGCCGGAGGCGTCGGCGATGGCCGAGCCCGTCATGCCCGAGAAGATGATGGAGTTGATGATGTTGACCTGGGCGAGGGCGCCGCGCCTCTTGCCGACGAGGGCGCTGGCGAAGTCGAAGATGATATTGGTCACCTTACTCGAGTTCATAATCTCGGCCATGAAAATGAAGAGGGGCACGGCTATCAGGACGAAGCTGGAGTTCATGTTGGTGAGGAACATGGTGGCGACCATGTCGACCGTGGCGGTCGGGGCGGGCGCGGCCATGAAGTAGAAGATGGCCGACATCATCATGCCCATGCCGATGGGAATCCGGAGCACGAACATCGCCACGAAAGCCGCGAAGAATATGATGAGGGGCAGGTTCATTCGATTTCTCCCTTGCGGAGGGACGAAATGTCCCGGATGAGGTCGAGCGCGAGCCTGATGAGGATGTCGGCGAGGAAGACGACGAAGGGGAAGTAGGCGAGCGTCATCGATATCTTGAGGGCGTCCGAATGCTTGTATCCCATGAACGTCACATAGGTGAAGGAGGGATAGAGCGCTCCGATGAAGGCGACGAAGAGGAGGCCGTTGCCGACTATCCTCATCCAGGTTTGGGTTTTGGGTTTCACCGCGTCATAGACCATGCCGAAGGCGACATGGGAGTTGTCGCGTTTGGCGTAGAGGCCGCCAAGCAGGGCCACCCATACGAAGCAGATGAGGGAAAGTTCCTCCGGCCATATGAGGGGCTTGAAGAAATAGCGCGCCACGATTTGCGTCATGAAGGAGATGAAAAGCGTGCAGAACGCGACGATGGGCACGTAAAGTTCGATCAGGTCGACGAAAAACTTGCCGGTTTTCCTGAGTCGAGGGGGAATACTCATGATTTCCTCCGAACAAAATAGGGAAGGAGCGGGGCGCCCGCTGTTTCGCGGGACCCCGCTTCATGAACAAGCGGGCCGGAAGCCTTATTTGATCTTCTGGATCTCGTCATAGAGGGCGAGATCCCAGCTCTTCGAAATGTCCTTGCTGTCGGTCAGGTAGGAATTCTTGGCATAGGCCGCGAAAGCCGCCTTGTCCGGGTTTTCGATGACGGTGAGCCCCTGCGACCTGAAGAAGTCGAGGATGTCCCGCTCGTTGTCGAGGTTGGTCTTGTCGCAGAATTCGCGGCCTTTGTTGGCGGCGGCGATGACCCAGCCTTGCTGTTCATTGGTCAGGCTCTTCCACTTCTTCTCATTGATCGTGGGCCAGGTGGAATCGACGACGTGGTCGGTGAGGATGATGTATTTCGTGACTTCATAGAACTTGGCGCTCCGGTCGGTGGGAAGGGGATTGTCCTGTCCGTCGACCGCGCCGGTCTTGAGTCCCATGTAGACCTCGCCGAAGGCCATCGGCGTGGGATTGGCTCCCAGGGCCTTGCCCATGGCGATCCAGGTGGGGCTGTTGGGGACGCGGAGCTTGACGTTCTTCATCTGCTCGGGCTTGGTGATGGGGCCGAACTTGGAGGTGATGTTGAGCTGGCGGGTGCCGAGGTAGTAGGCGGTCAAGGGGCGGATGCCGGTCTTCTGGGCGACTTCCTCGAAGATCTTCTGGCCGATGGGGCCGTTGAAGGTCTTGGTCATCTGGTCATAGCTCTGGAAGGTGTAGGCGGCGCCGAACATGGAGAGGTAGGGTACGAACTCGGCGAGCCATTG
>JBAQLW010000321.1:0-6074 GCA_049302175.1 Rectinemataceae bacterium | reverse complement strand
GAAATAGGGGGTTCCGTCGGGCTTCACGGCGTTGGCGCAGAGGATGGAAGCCTGGGTTTCCTGATAGAGCTTGTCGTAGACGTTGTGGCCGGCTTCGATGTCGTGGTTGCCGACGCCTATGGCGTCGAATTCCAGGTAATTGAGGGCCTGGCTCCAGATATGAGGGACATCCGTCTTCTCGAAATTGTAGTAGTAGACCGCCGGCGTGCCCTGGAGGGAGTCGCCGTTGTCGAGAAGCACCACGTTGGGGTTGGCGGCCCTTTCCTCGGCTATGAGGCTGGCAACCTGGGCGAGCGATGTCGCCATGGGCTTCGCGTTGACGAAATCGTAGGGGTATATGGCCCCGTGGATATCCGATGTCTCGATGAATGTCAGCGTAACGCTCTTCTCGGCCGGAGCCCCCTGGGCGAAAACCGACAGCGAAAGTAGCGCGATGCAAAGCACCAATGCGATTCGTTTCATGATACCTCCTTGAGGAATTGAACTACGAAATCAACAGATCTATCGTACTTCAATTCCAGCCAGCGCGCAAGAAAAAACTCAGATATGGATGGCTCTGCCGAGCCCCGCCTTGGCCGCTTCCATGATGCCTTCGGAGAGGGTGGGGTGGGCATGGATCATCTCCGCCACTTCCTCAAGGGTCAACTCGGCTTCGGATGCCAGGAGGAGTTCGTGGATGGTATCCGTGGCTCCGGCGCCGACGATGGAAGCCCCCAGTATCGCGGCCGTCATGGGCGAGAAGATGATCTTG
Source organism: Rectinemataceae bacterium (assembly GCA_049302175.1). Classification (GTDB taxonomy): domain Bacteria; phylum Spirochaetota; class Spirochaetia; order Treponematales; family Rectinemataceae; genus CAYXUF01. The sequence goes on along the minus strand of JBAQLW010000321.1, from coordinate 5,323 downwards.
ACCTGCCCCTCCGGCGCCTCGGTCGCCACGGCCTTGCCGATTCCCTTGTAGGGGAATCGGGCCACCTCGAACCGAACGCCCAGCTCTCCGGCTTTCTTCTCGGAGAGCCCGAAGGAAGCGACTTCGGGCTCGCAATAGACGGCGCTCGGTATGACATAGGGGTTGATCCTGGCCGTCCGGGTTTCGGGGCTGCCCTTGAGCAGGTGGGCGATATGCTCGACGGCGACCTCTCCCGCCTTCGATGCCACGTGGGCAAGCTGGGGCTGTGTCGTGATGTCGCCGATGGCGTAGATGCCGGCGGCCGATGTCTCGTAGTAATCGCCTGTCTCGACGTAGCCCCTTGTCATTCTGATGCCGAGCGGTTCCAGGCCCAGGCCTTCGGTGTTGGGCGACCTTCCCACCGAGACCAGAATCCTGTCGGCCTCGAGGGTGGTCGAGCTCCCGTCGCCGAGGATGACCGACATGAGAGCCCTGCCCGAGCGTTCTGTCACTTTCTCCGCCTTCGCCGAGGTATGGATTTTTACGCCGCGGGAAACGAAAGCTTTTTCCACGATCTTCGCCGATTCGGAATCCTCGAGGGGCAGCACCTGATCGAGGAGCTCGACCACCGTGACTTCGACTCCGAAGGCGCGCATGACATAGGCGAATTCCATGCCGATCGCTCCCGCGCCGAGGATGATCAGGCTGGATGGCAGGCTGTCGGACATGAGAATGCCCGTTGAGGAAAGCAGGGTTTTCTCGTCGATCACGAATCCCGGAATGGATCGGGGACGGGAGCCGGTGGCGAGAATCAGGGCTTTCCCCCGGATAGTTTCCTTTTCCCCGGCATTGTCGACGAGGATGCTCCTGGAATCGGAGAGGACGCCGAAGCCCTTGATAAGTTCCACCTTGTTCTTTTTGAGAAGGAACTGGACTCCCTTGGAAAGCCTGTCGGCGGCCAGCCTGGAGGAGCGCCATACTTTCGAATAATCGAATCCGGAGACATCGACCTTCGCCCCCGTTCTCTCGAGGAGGGCCTTGCCCTCATGGAAAAGCCCGGCCTGATGGATGAGGGCCTTTGAAGGGATGCAGCCGATATTGAGGCATACGCCTCCAGGGGTATCCTTCTCGATGACTGCCGCGCTCAAGCCCAGCTGGGCTGCCCTTATACCGGCGACATAGCCGCCGGGACCTGCGCCGAGAATCACGACATCAAATGAACGTTCCTTCATGCTTCTCTCCTTGGCCAACCATGCAAGATCTGTGGGTGGAAAATATTTCAAGGCTGCTTCGCCTTCTTCGTGCCAGTGCCAGTATCCTACTGTTTTCGAAAAACCGCCAGCGATTTTACAGCAGAGCCCGGAAGGGATTCTCCATCAATGCGGCAAGGTCGGCAAGGAATCGCGCTCCGGTAGCCCCATCTATGGTCCTGTGATCGCAGCCCAGGGTGAGGGTCATGGTCCGCGCGGCGACGATGCCTCCCTCGGGACCTACGACCGGCTTTTTCACCAGGGCGCCTACAGCGAGAATGGCCGATGCGGGAGGATTGATGATGGCGGTGAACTCGTCGATGCCGAAGCCGCCGAGATTCGTCACCGTGAATCCTGCGCCTTCGTATTCGTCCTGCGAGAGGCCTTTGTTCCTGGCCTTTTCGATCAGCGCCGCGAATTCGCCTTCTATCTGGATGATGCCCTTGGCCGCGCAGTCCCTGACCACCGGGGTGACGAGTCCGTCAGGCAGGGCGACAGCCAGCCCGATGTCGACGACATTTCTCTGCTCTATGGCTTCGCCTCTCCAATACACATTGATCTCGGGATGGGCTGCCAATGCCGCCGCGGCCAGTTTTACGATGATGGCGTTGTAGGATATCGGGCTGGGGCGCCCCGCGTTGACCGCCGCCCGCGCGCTGAAGAGGTTTTCGGCAAGGATCTCCTTTTTAAGATAGTAATGGGGCGCGCTGAAGAAGGATTCGCTCAGGCGTCGCGCGATGACGGCGCGTTTCCCCGCGACGGGGATGCTGCCGGAAGGGGCGCGCACCAAGGCCGCCGATATCGCGGAAGCCGTTGAGGGAAGGCTGTTCCCATCCGGCAGGGGAGCCTTCTCGAAGGCCAGGACATCCTTCTCCGTCACCCTGCCATCGGGACCGGAACCCCGCACATGCCTGATGTCCACGTTTTTTTCGCGTGCGACTTTACGGGCGAGGGGCGAGGAGGGAGGATAGGAGGCCGGAACGGCCGGGGCTTGTGCCGACGAGGCGGGGGATGCTGTGGAGATGGTTGGGGCAATTACCGGCGCGGCGGCCGCAGGTTCTGGGCCGGCCTGTGAAGGGGCGGGGCTCGGGGCTGGAGCGGCAGGAGCCGCAGGGGCAGTCGCTGTCTTGGCTTCGAGAAGCAGAGGGCCGGGATCCTCGCCGGCCTTTCCTATGACCGCTATCGTCTCGCCCACGGCGGCTTTCTTGCCCGCCTGGACCACTATCTTCAAAAGCACCGCGGAGGAAGGAGCCTCGTAATCCATGCTCGCCTTGTCCGTCTCCACTTCGCAGAGGAGATCTCCCGCTGAAAACGCGTCGCCTTCGGCCTTCTTCCACTTCGAGATCGTTCCTTCCGTCATCGTCGGGGAAAGGGCTATCATCATGAGTTTCTGGGCCATATCAGAGATCCTCCCTATACAGGACGCGCCGGGCCGCCCCGATGATTTTCTCAACGGAGGGCTGGGCTGCGAGTTCAAGCGCGTGGTTGTAGGGCATGGGCACGTCCTCGCCGGACACGAGCTCCACCTGGGCGTCGAGGATATCGAAGCAGTTCTTCGAAACGAGCCACGCGATGTGCGATCCAGTGCTCGCGAAGGGCCAGGCTTCCTCCACGACGACGCAGCGCCCGGTTTTCCTTACGGAGGCATAGAGGCTTTTCTCGTCGAGGGGGCGCAGGCTGCGGATGTCGATCACTTCCGCGGAAACGCCCTTCGCGGCGAGCAGGTCAGCTGCCTCAATGGCCATCTTCAGCGGTTTGGAATAGGTTATTATCGTGAGATCCTTCCCTTCCCTCGCGATGTTCGCCTTGCCGATCGGAACGAGGAACTCCTCGTCCGGAACTTCTCCCTTCCACGAATACATCATCTCGGACTCGAGCACGACGACGGGATTGTCGTCGCGGATCGCGCTCTTGAGGAGACCATAGGCGTCGGCAGGCGTCGCCGGGGCGACGACCTTGAGGCCGGGAACGTGAGCCCAGTATGCCGCCAGATCCTGCGAATGCTGGGCGGCCAGATACTCCGCCGGACCGTTGGGCCCCCTGAACACGATGGGAACAGAAAGCTGGCCTCCCGACATTTGGCGCATCTTGGCCGCGTTGTTCACCACCTGGTCAAGGGCGAGGAGGGCAAAGTTGTGCGTCATCCACTCGACGACCGGGCGCAAACCGGCTATGGCGGCCCCGACGCCGAGACCCGTGAAACCCAGTTCCGAGATCGGCGTGTCGCGTACCCGCTCGGGTCCATACTTGGCGAGCAGGCCTTTAGAAACCTTGTAGGCGCCGTCATACTCCCCGACTTCCTCGCCCATGAGGAAAACCTTGGGGTCCCGCGCCATCTCCTCGTCCAACGCCCTGTTGAGCGCATCCCTGTAGGTCATTTCTGACATCGCATCCTCCTCAGGCCAGCATGTCGGCGTAGAGTTCGCCCAAGGCCGGTTCGGGGCTCGCCTCGGCGAACCGCACGGCTTCCTCGACGATGGCGTCGACGCGGGAGGAGAGGGCATCCCATTCCTCCGGGGAGATAAGCTTTTCGTCCTCGAGCCTTCCCTTGAGGAAGAGGATGGGGTCCCGCTTCCTGTACTCGTCTATCTCGTCGCGCGTCCGGTATTTCTGGGGATCGCTCATCGAATGTCCCTTGTATCGGTAGGTCCTGGCTTCGACGAAGGCAGGCTCGCCCTTCCGCGCGGCGGTGACCGCTGCGGAAACAACCTTGCTTACGTCCATGATGTCCATACCATCGCAGGTATAGCCTTTCATGGAGTAGGCTGCCGCGGTCGCCGCGAAGTCGGGCTGGGCAGACACCTTCTTCCAGCTTGTTCCCATCCCCCACTGGTTATTCTCCATGATGTAGACGATGGGCAGGTTCCAGATCCGGGCCAGGTTGAAACTTTCATGCAGGGCACCCTGGTGGAAGGCGCCGTCGCCGAAGAAGCAGAGGGTGACTCCCCCTGTCTTTTCATAGGTCTGTGACAGGGCGACGCCCGTCGCGATGGGAATCTGTGCCCCCACGATGCCGTTTCCGCCCAGCATATGCCGTTTGGCGTCGAAAAAATGCATCGAACCGCCCTTGCCTCGCGAGACTCCCGTGATCTTGCCGAAAAGCTCGGCCATGAGAGCCTTGGGATCGAGCCCGCAGGCCAGGGCATGGCCATGATCCCTATAGGCCGTGAGCACGTAGTCCTTCGCGAGGTCGAGGGAGGAAATCGCGCCGACGGCCACGGCTTCCTGGCCCGCATAGAGATGGCAGAAGCCGCCGATCTTCCTCAAACCGTACATCTGACCGGCCTTCTCCTCGAATGTCCTTATCAGCTGCATCTCTTCCAGCAGCGAAAGCAGCCTCTCCCTTGAAATGTCGGAGGATTTCGGCTTACTCATCGGCGGCCTCCTCGAATCTCCCTTCACCGAAGGGGCTGAACCAGCTCATGGTTTCGATCACGGTTTCCATGACGACGAGCTTTTTCGGATCCCCCGCGTATTTCCAGAACACCTGGAGGTGAGGGCCGATGGCTTCGAGCACTTCGGCCGCGAGACTTGGATCCTGCACGATGGCCGCCGTCCCCGTGACCGTCGCGATCCTGTCCAGGGCCTTCGTCTGGAAAATCCAGGAAACGTTGGGATTGGAGGAGAGATGCCCGATTTTCTGGAAATCCCGGGAAGTCACCGCGTAGAGCGCGCCTGGAAGGCGAGGAAGAAAGATGGGGGTCATCCATCGGGAACAGGGTTTGCCCATCGCGTTGATCGTCGTGAATACGCCCACGCCCGCGTCTCCCACCAGATCCTTTACCCTCGTCATGACGGAATCGTTTTTCATAGCGTCTCCTCGGTTCGCCGACCGGCCTCGGCGACTATTGCGTTCAACTCTTCGTATACAGAAATGGAAAAAGACCTGCCAAGATATTCTGACTGCCTAAAGTCACTTTCCGCGCGGGAAGCCTGAAACCCGTTCTCGCCGATCAAGGCGGCTATCCTGCCCTTCTCGATGCGCAGAGCCGCCGTCGGACTCTCCGACCCCAGGGGGACGGAAAACGGAGGGGTTGTCTCCCATATCCATTCGGAGGAGGAGAGCCTCCGGCATTCAGCGTCCAGGAGGGATC
>JBAQLW010000320.1:0-2353 GCA_049302175.1 Rectinemataceae bacterium | reverse complement strand
GCCCTGGTACGCGCAGAGGTTGGAAAAACTCGGATTCTATGTATTTGACCCGCCCATGACTTTCCAGGATTTCAAGGTAGCCAGCCTCGGGGGACCGGAGAAGATGAGATCGAACCTCAAGGGCAAGATTGTCCTTCTGAATTTCTGGGCGACATGGTGTCCACCCTGCAAGGAAGAAATCCCCACCATCGAAGCCCTCTCCAGGTCCATGAAAGGCAAGAATTTCGACATCATGGCAGTCAGCGTCGGAGAGGATCCTGCCACCGTGAAATCCTTCGTCGCCGCGCAGAAAATGAGCTTCCCCATCTACCTTGACCCAAGGAACAGCCTCACCCGCACCTACGCTTCCCAGGGCATACCAACAACCTATCTCCTCGACAAGGAAGGCCGTTTCATAGCCGGCATCGTGGGCGGCTACAACTACGCCGATTCCGAATTCATAAGCCTCCTCGACGAAATGACACAGCGATGAACCTTCCGGGGATCCTCTCAGCCGGTCTCGCGGGCCTTCTCTCATTCATTTCGCCCTGCGTACTCCCCCTCATCCCCGCGTATCTCTCCTTCATCTCGGGCGCCTCCGTGGCCGAACTCGGCTCAGGGAAAGCGCGTTCCAGGGTTTTCGCGCGAAGCCTCGCGTTTTCCGCCGGATTCACCCTCGCCTTCACGATTCTCGGCATTGCCTTTTCCGGCGGGGCGATGTTCGTCGGCCGTGGTCAGGCTTCGCTCTACATCGGCATCGCGGGAGGAATCCTCGTCATCCTCCTCGGCCTCAATCTCATTTTCGACTTCATCAAGTTCCTGAACATCGATGCCCGCTTCATAGCCAAGTTTTCGGGAAAAAAGACTGGGGGGATACCGGGCGCCATCCTTCTCGGATTCGCCTTCGCCGCGGGCTGGTCGCCCTGCATCGGACCCATCCTCGGCTCCATCCTGCTTTTCGCCGGGAGGGAAGGCACTATACCTCGAGCCGCCCTCCTCCTCCTCTCCTATTCCCTGGGCCTGGCCCTTCCCTTCCTCGCGACGGGCCTCTTTTTCGACAGACTCAAGCCCCTTCTCGCCTTCCTCGCGAAGCGCGGAAAGGAAGTACGCATCGTTTCGGGTCTCGTCCTGATCGTTTTCGGCATCGCCATGGCGGCCGGCAGCCTTGGCTCGGTCTCCGCCCTCGCCGCCCGGGCAGGCTACCGTCTTGAAGCCTTGGCCGAGGCGAGCCCCGGCGCGGCACAAACGATCGGCGCAGTCCTATGGGCTTCGATTGGAGCCGTATTCGCCGCCCTTTTCGCACGCGCAGCTCGCCGCGCCACGAAAAACGGGGTTCGATTGGCTGCGTCGAGCTTCGTCGCCGCTGCCTTGTCCTTCGTCGGTTTCGCGCTCGCCGTCGCCGAAGCCGCCGGCGCGTTCTCTACCCTGACCCTCATAGCCGGCTGGCTCACCTTCACGGGCTTCTGAAGGCTGGGGCTATCCCTATGGCGGGAATCCCCACTTCTAGCCCCTGAATTCGAGTTTGCTTTTTTTTTCGAATGTGCAATAATTGGACATCGACAGCGAGGGGAGTGAAATACCATGAATATCGGGATATTCGAGAATTCGGAAACCTTGGGACGGCATGCCTCGGAAAGGGGCGCCAGGGCAATCCGCGAGGCTATAGCCTCGAGAGGCGAGGCGAACATCATCCTCGCGACGGCGGCGAGCCAGTTCCCCATGCTGGATTGCCTCGTGCGCGAACCGGGCATCGACTGGTCGCGCGTCACCTGCTTCCACCTCGACGAATACATCGGCATTCCCGAAAGCCATCCCGCGAGTTTCCGCTTCCAGATGAAGGAGCGCGTCGTAAAAAGGCTTCCGTCACTGAGAAAATTCCACTACATTGGAGCCGATTCCGTCCCTCTCCAAGCTGAAATCGCACGCCTCGGCGAAGCGATCCGGCGCTGCCCGATCGATGTAGCCTTCATTGGCATAGGGGAAAACGGGCATCTCGCCTTCAATGATCCGCCCGCCGATTTCGAAACGGAAGCGCCCTACATAGTCGTCAATCTCGACGAAAAATGCAGGATGCAGCAGGTAGGGGAAGGCTGGTTCACAAGCCTCGCCGAAGTGCCCACCCAGGCTGTCTCGATGAGCGTCAGGCAGATCATGAAATCGGCCATGCTCGTCTGCTCGGTGCCCGACGAGAGAAAGGCCGCGGCCGTCGAGATGGCGCTCAACGCCCCCATTTCGCCTGATGCCCCCTGTTCCATCCTGCGCAGCCACCCCTCCTGCCACCTCATGCTCGACATGGCATCGGCCAGGCTCGTCCTGAAAAAGCGCCTATGATGGGAAAAACGCTGCGCGGAATCGATCCCGAGTCGGGCAAGAC
>JBAQLW010000319.1:0-4923 GCA_049302175.1 Rectinemataceae bacterium | reverse complement strand
GGGGAAGAGAAGTCGTCGGATGGGTGGAACTTGATTATGGCGGGCGATCCCTCCGGTCCGCCCGAGCTTCGGATCTTGCCGAGCCAGTAGCCGAGAGGCCGCTCGGTCTCCTCGAGGATGAGGCGCGCTCCCCAGGGGGAACAGGCCAGATGGACGATGACGCCTTTTGCCGCAAGGGCTGAGATGAGCCTGAGGGAGTAGAGGGCTCCCGATGCCCCTGTAATGCATACGAGATAGCGTTCCATCTTCTCTTCAGTTTATATCAAGTACAGGTCGAGAGCAACAGCGCAGAGAAAAAGGGCTGGTATAATCTCGTTGATGCCATATGCCGCGATCCTGACGTGCTTTTCGGTGCCGCCCAACGCGACGATCTGCTCGGCAGCGAGAAGGATGGCGCAAACTCCTAGGGCACTGATCGTTCCCGCGCCGGTCTCCGGCCAGAAGAAGAGGACGCTCGCGAAGCCCGCGAGGGCCAGAAGGTGGCTCACCGCAGCCGCGAACCTCGCCCCCTTGGCGCCGAAGCGGGCGGGCAGGGAATGAAGCTTCGCACCTCGGTCGAACGCGATATCCTGTACGGCGTAGAGGATGTCGAAGCCAGCTACCCAGAGGGCGACGCCGGCCACGAGGGGGAAGTAGCGGAGCTGAAAGCCTCCCGAGATGCCCAGGAATGCCCCCATTGTCGCGGCCGAGCAGGTGACGCCCAGCCAGAAATGGCAAAGCCATGTGTAGCGCTTGGTGTAGGAATAGCCGAAGACGAGGATGGCCGCGACGGGGAGGAGGGCGACGCAGAGGGGATTGAGCATGGCGGCGCCTATGACGAGGAGGGCAAGCATGGCTATCGCGAAGAGCCAGAGCTCTTTCCTTGAAAGGAGGCCCTTGGGCAGCGCCCTTCCGGCAGTGCGCGGGTTTTTCGCGTCTATATCGTGATCGATGAGGCGGTTGAGGGCGTTGGCCGCGTTCCTGGCCCCTGCGGCGGCCATGACGATCCAGAAAAGCTTGGCTATGGGCGGATGTCCGCTGGTTTCGAGGAGGACGGCCGCCACCGCGAAGGGCAGGGAAAAGAGGGTATGCCGTATCATGACGGCGTCGCCGATCGTCGCGAGGCGCGTGGCCAGACGGGGCGCGCCATCCGGAGCCTGGCCAGAGCCCTCAACCGATGCCATATTCTTTCCAGCGGGCGTCGACGCGCCTGACAATTTCGGGATCCATTGCAAGGGGCTCGGGCCATTCCCTCGCGTGGCCTTCCTCGGGCCACTTCTTCGTGGCGTCGACGCCGAGGCGGGTGCCGAAACGGGGCTGGGGCGAGGAGTGGTCGAGGGCATCCAGGGGGCCCTGCGAGAGCACGAGATCGCGTCCCGCGTCGATGTTGTTGAAGACCTTCCACGCGACCATGGAGAGGTTGCTGAGGTCGATGTCGTCGTCGACGACAACGATGAGCTTCGTGTACATCATCTGGCCCATGCCCCAGATGAAGTCCATCACCTTGCGCGCGTGGCCGGGGAAACGCTTCCTGATCGAGACGATGACGCAGTTGTGGAAGACCCCTTCGAGGGGCATCGTCAAGTCTGAAATCTCGGGGCATAGCTGCCTAATGAGGGGAAGAAAGAGGCGCTCGGTCGCCTTGGCCATCCAGCAGTCTTCCTTGGGAGGTATGCCGACGATGGTCGCCGGAAATACGGGATTCTTCCTTCGCGTTATGCGCTCGAGGTGGAATACGGGATACTGATCGGGTAGGGAGTAGAAGCCCGTATGGTCGCCGAAGGGCCCTTCCAGCCTCGTCTCCTCGGGATTGATATAGCCTTCAAGGACGAACTCGGCGTCGGCGGGAATCTGGATGTCGGAGAGGCTCGCTTTCGTTACTTCGCAACTCCTGCCGCGCAGGAAACCCGCGAACATGGCTTCCCAAATGCCTTCGGGCAGGGGCGCGGTCGATGAGTAGGTGACGGCGGGATCAGAGCCCAGGGTTACGGCGACAGGCATCCTCGAGCCTCTGGCTCGGTATTTCTCGAAGAAATGGGCGCCGTCCTTGTGCAGGTGCCAGTGCATGCCCGCCGTCCTGTCGTCGTAGACCTGCATGCGGTACATGCCCCAGTTCTGGGCTCCCGTGTCGGGATCCATCGTGCAGACGACGGGGAGGGTGAAAAACCGGCCTCCGTCACCCGGCCAGCAATGGAGTACGGGCAGGCTGTCGAAACCCGACTCGTCGTCGATCACCTGGCGGCAGAGGGGCCGACCCACCTTCTTCGGCAGAAGGGATTTGGCGATGGGGAGCTTCGGCAAGGCTCCCGGAATGGTGGTGAAAATGGAAAAGCCCCGCAGCTGTTTCCAGGCCCAGCCGATGAGGTCTTCGAGTTCCTTGGCCTTCGCGTCGAGACTTTCAGCGCCTAAGGCGGCTGCCATCCGCGTAGCTGAGCCCATGGCGTTGATGAGAAGGGGCCATTCCGACCCCTTCACTTTTTCGAAGAGGAGAGCGGGGCCCCCTTCGCGCATCACCCTGTCGGCTATTTCGGTGATCTCGAGGATGGGATCGACCTCTATGCTGATTCGCCTCAATTCGCCCCTGGATTCCAGCAAGGCGATGAATTCCTGCAAGCTTTCGAATGCCATATCTGGCAGTATACAATAAAATGAGCGCCTCTTAGAAGTCGCCCGCCCAGGACTCTTGGCCCAGAGCCTTCGAAAGCATTGTTATATTCTTTAAGATCGGTTTCATGGCAAAAAAAACCCATCGAGTGTACGCTTAGCCAGACAGCGAAAACGGAGTATTTCTAAAAGCAGGTTCGGAGGAATTCGTGGATAGCCAAAACCAGTATGTCGTCCGTCTCGAGAATGTCCAGAAGAAGTACGCCCTGGGCAAGACCGAAGTGCACGCCCTCCAGGGCGTGAGCTTCGATATCGCGAAGGGAGAATTCATTTCCATAGCTGGACCTTCGGGTTCGGGCAAGACGACAGCCCTGAATCTCATAGGCTGCGTCGATACAGCCTCATCGGGTATCGTCACTGTCCTCGGACAGCGCACCGACACCCTCGGCGACGAGAAGCTCACGGCCCTTCGCCACAAAGGTGTCGGCTTCATTTTCCAGACTTTCAACCTCATCCCGGTACTCAACATAAGGGAAAACGTGGAGCTTCCCTCTCTCCTCGACGGATCCGACGTAGGTTTGTCGGCCAAGGAAAAGGAGGAATGGGTGGACCACCTCATTGAAAGCGTGGGACTGGCCGACCGGATGAGGCACAAGCCTGCCGAACTTTCGGGTGGGCAGCGCCAGCGCGTCGCCATAGCCAGGGCTCTCGTCATGAGACCGCCGATTGTCCTCGCCGACGAACCTACGGCCAACCTCGATTCAGCCACGGGCGAGAGCATTCTCGAACTGATGCGGAACATGAACCGCGAATTCGGCACTACCTTTATATTCAGCACCCACGACCCTGGCATCGTCGCCATAGCCGATCATGTCATCCGCCTCAAGGACGGGAAAGTGATCGAGAATGCCCGTACCGCCAACCTTGCCGACGCGAAGGCCAGGCTATGATAGTGGCGCGGATGGCCTGGGGCAACCTTTTCCTGCACAAGGCCAAGAGCCTTCTCCTTGGGACGATCATGTGCCTCGGAATCGCCGTGCTCTTCGTGGGCAACTCCCTCATAGATACGGCCGTCGGCGGTCTTAGGAAGATGTTCGTGGAGGGATACACCGGCGACGCGATGATCACCGGACCTACGAGCTTTCCGACGACGATCTTCGGTGAAACCGCGGGCGACGAGGAAGTGCTGCCGCATATCGCGAAATTTCCCGAGTACCTTGCCCATCTCGAAGGGGACGGGAGGGTTTCCGGCACCCTTCCTCTCCTGAGCGGAGCTGTTGCCATGGGCTTGGGCGAACAGGTTATAGGCCAAGGCTCGGCTTTCGGCGTCGACATAGCCGACTACAGGGAATTCTTCTCGGACAACGTCAGCCTCGTTTCTGGCGATTGGCCTGGCGAAGGTGATGGGGCATGGATCGTGATCTCCGAAGTGTCGGCGCTGATGCTCTCCCGCTCGGCGGGAGAAGAGATCGGTCCCGGCGACAGGATAATCTTGAGCGCGTTGAACGATACAGCAGGCACCGTTATAAGAGAAGTGACAGTAGCCAGCGTTGTGCGATTTAATCAGACCAACCAGAACCTCGCTCGCATATCGCTCGTCGATGCCGATACGATGCGCGACCTTCTCGGTTTCGCGAGCCTGAGGGATGGCCCCCTCACGCTGACTGCCAAGCAGAAGGAATTCGTCGACGCATTCGATCCCGATTCGCTTTTCGAAAGCGGGGACATCTTCCAGGCAGCGGACGTCTCGACGACGACGATAGCCCCTAGCGCCGACGCCGAAGCGGCCTCCACCGTGGAACCCGTACCGGCCTGGCAATTCCTCCTCGTGAAGCTCCGAAAAGGTGAAAGCGCGTCGCGCTTCATCGCGGATCTCAAGAAGATCACAGCCGACATCGACGAGGGAGATCATGCCCAGGACTGGGTGGAAGGAGCGGGATCCGTGGCCCGCACAGCCCAGACTGTGAAGCTCGTCTTCGACCTGATGGTGTCGATCGTCGCCGTCATCGTGATCATGATCACCATGAACGTGCTCGTCGTCTCGATAAGCGAGCGCGTGCCGGAGATAGGAACGTTGCGGGCTCTGGGCGCGAAGAAACGCTTTATCCGGCGAATGATCCTTCTCGAAACCACCTTCCTCGCCGTGATCGCGGGACTCGCCGGCCTCCTGCTGGGCTATGTCGTACTGGTGATATTGAGAAAATCGGGCATAGCGGCGCCCAACCTGTATTTCGAGGCGATCTTCGCGGGCAAGAAGCTCGTACCGAGCATCTCGGCGGGTTCGGCCCTGAGGGCTTTCCTGTGGATTTTTGGGATGAGCATTTTCTCATCCCTCTACCC
>JBAQLW010000318.1:0-1721 GCA_049302175.1 Rectinemataceae bacterium | reverse complement strand
GCCTAAGGCCGCGAGGGCTCTGGCATGGTTCTCCGTCTGGTACATCCATCCGTCGTCGGCCGCCACGACGAGGAGGACGAGATCCAGAGCCCAGGCGCCTGCGACCATGTTCCTGATGTAGCGTTCATGGCCGGGCACATCGACCACGCCGATTTCCAGGTGCCTGCCTTCATAGTCCAGCTCCATGGCGGCGAACCCCAGGTCAGTGGTCATGCCCCTGGCTTTTTCCTCCGGCAGTCGGTCTGTGTCGATGCCGGTGATGGCGCGCACGAGGGCTGTTTTCCCATGGTCGACATGACCAGCCAAACCGAGGATGATCATCGAGCCTCTTCCAGTGCAAACGCTTCGCGGATCAGGGATGAAATGAGCGAGGGATCTTCGTCGGCGAGGGTGAGCAGGTCCATGATGACGGTCTCTTTTTCGATCCGTGCTACGATTGGCACCGAGCCGTTCCGCAGAACCTTTGCCAGCCTTTCCGCCGAGCATAGCGGGGTCAGGGAAATTGCGATAGAGGGTAAAAACTCGTCAGGGGAGCTTCCTCCGCCAATGGTTGCCTTTGAACTCACAAGTTTCGCCCGGTCGCCTGGCAAGGAGTGAACGATCTTTCGTCCGAATGCTTTGAGGCTGGTGAGTCCTGGCATGACAGCTTTTATCTGAGCGTGTTCTACCGCCGTCGTTGGCCTGGGTGAGGTTTCCTCGCCTAGCCGTTCGATAAGCACGGCCTCGAGGATCGAGAGAATCGTCTTTCCTGGCCTGAAGGTTCTCATAAGGGGATGAATGGCCAACTGCTTGATAAGTTCGGATTTGCCGACGACAAGGCCAGCCTGCGGCCCTCCCAGAATCTTGTCGCCTGAAAAGCAGACGAGGGAAGCCCCGGATCGGACGAGGGCCTGTACCGATGCTTCTCCCGGCAGGTTCTCATTCGTGGCTCCGGAGCCTTGGTCGACAATGAGGGGCAGCCCTGCGGGGAGGGCTTTTGCCAGCCTTGACAGCACCGGGCGTTCCGTAAATCCGCGAAGGGCGAAGTTGGAGCTGTGGACAACGAGAACAAGGGCTGTCCTGGGACCGATCGCCTTCAGGTAATCATCGATGGTCGTGATATTTGTCGTTCCGACTTCGACGAGATGGGCACCGGAGAGCGCCAGGATATCGGGAATGCGGAAGCCCCCGCCTATCTGCACCGCCTCTCCCCTGGAGACGATGACCTCCCTTCCCGAAGCCAGCGCACTTAAAGTCAAGAGAATGGCGGCCGCATTGTTGTTGACTGCCAGGCCGGCTTCCGCGCCAGAGAAGAGACGCAGGAGGTCGGGGACGAGGCCACCCCTCGACCCCCGCTCTCCCGAATCAAGATTGAATTCCAGATTGGAGTAGCCTGTATTGATCGCCTCGATCCTTCTCCATGCAGAGGAGGAGAGCGGGCTTCGGCCCAGGTTGGTGTGGAGCACCACACCTGTGGCGTTGAGCACCTTTCCGAGCCGCTTCCTCTCCGCCGCGATGAGGGCAGTTTCGCTGCGCAGGAACGCTTCTTCCCGCACGGATTCACAGGAGCCTCCATCCTTTAGTTCCTTCCGGAAATCACTGAGGGTTTCGGCGATTATCAGCGCAACCAAAGGCCTTGTGAGTCGCTTGAAGTATGGCTGAAGTTCCGCGGCGGCCAAGAGGGCTTCTACCTGGGGTATGCAGGCTCTGGGATCCTTGTTATCCATGGTACCTCACGGGAG
>JBAQLW010000317.1:0-1628 GCA_049302175.1 Rectinemataceae bacterium | reverse complement strand
GTATCGACCCCCTGGGACAGGGCGCCCTGCAGGCTGAGGGCAAGGAGAAAGGCAAGGGCGATCCGGCGATCCGACGTGATTCGGCGATACGGCATGCCCGCACTATACAACAACGCTCGCTTTCCCGCGAGTATCGACGTATGTGCATTTCTTTGATATCCTGCCATCATGAACGAGCACTCCTCCGATACCGCGGAACCTCCATCTCCCGAGTCCAACCCCTTCAGTTGTGGCGGCGCCCATGATCGCTGAACTCATCCTCATCCTTGCCCTCATCCTCCTCAACGGCTTTTTCTCCCTTTCGGAAATGTCCATCGTCTCGTCGCGAAAGGCGAGGCTGCGTTACCAGGCCGATCAGGGCCTGAAAAACTACAGGATGGCCCTCGACGCCGCCGAACAACCTGGCCGTTATCTGTCGGCCATACAGGTGGCGATAACGCTCATCGGCATCCTTACGGGAGCCGTGGGCGGCGCGACGCTGTCGCGGAGCCTCGGCGCCTGGCTTGCGGGCTTTCCAGCCCTGGCGGGGCTCGCCCAGCCCCTTTCGGTGGTCATCATCGTCATCATCACGACCCTCGTCTCCGTCATCCTGGGCGAGCTGGTGCCGAAAAGCCTCGCCCTATCCCGTCCCGAATCGATAGCGGCAGCCATAATCCGACCCCTCGCCTTCCTCAGCTTTGTCTTCGCCCCCCTCGTCCGCTTCCTTTCGGGCGCCACGACCTTCATCGTCAGACTCCTCGGTTTTTCGAGGGTGCCCAGCCCCGAGGTCACCGAGGACGAAGTTAAGATCCTCATTGCCCAGGGCGCTGAATCGGGCATTTTCGAGAACACCGAAAAGGAAATGGTGGAAGGGGTTCTCAACCTCGACGACAGGAGGGTCACTTCCTTCATGACGCCCCGCACCGATGTCGTGGCCATCGACGAGGAAGACGGAAAGAACGCGGCCAAGTCAGAGCTTATAGCCCACGCGGATTTCTCCTACCTGCCCGTCATAGAAGGCGATCTCGACAAGGTTGTCGGCATGCTCAACGTGAGGAAAGCCCTGGCTTCCCTCGTGCGCGACGGCTCCCTCGATATAGCCTCCCACCTGACGGCACCCGTACTCATTCCCGAGACTATATCGGCCCTGAAAGCCCTCTCCATACTCAAGGACAAGCAGGCGCGCACCGGACTCATCATAGACGAATACGGCGGCGTATCAGGTCTCGTGACGATGAGCGATCTCATGGAGTCAGTGCTCGCCGGCCTGGCGCAGAACGAATCGGACGAAGTGCCCGGCATTGTCGAGAGGGAAGACGGCTCCTGGCTCGTCGACGGAAATCTCGACATCGCCCAATTCGCCGAATCGATGACGTTGGACGACAGCGAGTTCGACGGCGGAGCCTACGACACCGTCGCGGGCTTGGTTCTAGACTGCATGGGCTCCATTCCCAAGGTGGGCGAGCACTGCGACTGGAAGGAATTTCATATCGAGATCGTGGACATGGACGGCCACAGGATTGACAAGGTGCTCGTCAGCAGGAGCGCCGAAGTCAAGCGCGATTCCGAGGAAGAATAGACTAGAACTGGTCCAGCTTGCCTTCCCTCACGACCCTGTATTCGCCTGTATCTACGTTGAGGTCGTAGAC
>JBAQLW010000316.1:0-9707 GCA_049302175.1 Rectinemataceae bacterium | reverse complement strand
CCGGAGAAGGAGGCACAACCCGGAAGCCTTCGCATCCGATCCATCGGCATCCGCCGCTAAATCAGGGCAGGGGGACTATAGCTGAAAGGGAAAACAATGGTCAATACTATATCGATAAAATATTAGCCTTTGTTTTTTTCCGACAGAACAGACTATTGTCACCGTTTCGTGCCTTGGATGCCCCAGGAGTTGGCCGTCCTGCGATTGCGCTTCGACCTCTCCTCGTGTATCGTACTTGCCTGCCGAGGGAGGTGTGTCCGTGATTTCTTGCGAAAACTGGAAAGATGGCTTCATGATGACTATCGAAGGAATGAGAATCCTCCGGCACTCTTCATCCTCCCCGGCAATATTCCTGAGCGTACATCAAGAGACGAAGGCCAAGGAAACCTGGCGAGGTCTTGGAGCTCCCCATGTCATCAATGAAGGTCCGGAGCTCACCGTGCTGGACTTCGGCCCCGACTGCATCATACGGCTTTTCTACCATGAGAGAGTGCTCCATATGCGGCCTTCCGTCTCCGGCGAAAAGGCGGGGGCCTTCAGGATATGTTTCGGCGCTCATCCTGAAGAGATGGTTTTCGGCCTCGGACCTTCGACAGGGTATAATCTGAAAAAAACCAAGCTAAGCTTGTCCGCAGGGGCCGAAGATACAGCCTTGCGCCGAGAACCCACGGCGATGTCGAGCCGTGGGACATGGATCCATGTGGATGGAGGCGGAGAACCTGATTGGAATTTCCGAAGCACAATCACCGAGATTTCCTGCCCGATCGCTCCAAGGGAAATCGCCCTTGGCTTCGGAAAGACCCAGGCGGCAGCGATGGAACTCCTCACGAGGCACAAGGCGGGGAAGAGGGAGCGGCTACCCGACTGGCTGCAGGAATGGCCTCTGATCGGGGAAGGACCCGGGGGAATAAGGCAGGAAATCCCTGGAGACGGCGAAAAGAGCCGTCTCATAGGAAGCGAAGAATGGGAGAAGATCCTGAGCGCCTCGTCGGCGAGAATCCTGCCCTGTCCGGCACTCGAGCCCAAAAGACCATCGGCATTCGTTAGCATGCTGCTCTCGCTCTCTTTTTCCGGCTATGGCCATATTCTGATGCCCGATGCTTTAGAATTGGGAGCTTTTAGCCCGTTGTTCATATCGAATGCCCTTCCCGAAGGTAGGGAGAAATCTCGGGCCGGCAGGGTCGCAGCGTCAGCCGCGATATATGCGATGCTGAAATCCTATCGGGACTTTTGTTCGGTTGAATGGGTAGAGAAGGGGATGCCCGTCCTGGCCCATCCCTCGCTGCTATATCCCGGCGAAACAAGATTGCTGGAATTGCGGGACCAATACATGTTCGGACCCGACGTGATCATCGCGCCGTCGCAGGATGCAAGCCTGCAGCAGCGTCGACTCTACCTTCCCGACGATGAATGGATACATCTATGGACCTCTCGGCACTATCGAGGAGGGTCGACAACCATCCATGCGCCGGAAGGGAAGCCAGCGATTTTCTACAGAAGACAAAGCGCCTTCGCCTCTCTATTCGACGCGCTGAGACTGAAGGCTACCAGACTCTGAGGGCTGTGGTGAGCGTCCGCGAACGAGAAGGGCGACGGCGCGGGCCTCCACGGCATTCCCCGATCCGACATCCCCGAGAGCTTCGCGTGTTTTAGCCTTGACGGAGACTGAGGATAAAGGCAGACCCAGGGTGTCGGCGAGGGAGGCGCGGATCGCTTCGCGATATGGTTCAAGCCTCGGTTTTTCAAGGATGACGGTGCAATCAATGTTGCCCAGCTTCCATCCGGCTTTTGCCACTTCGTCTGCCGCCATGCGCGCCAAGCTCCCTGAGTCCGCATCCTTCCATCGGGAATCGGAGGGCGGAAAATGTGAGCCTATGTCGCCGAGGGCGGCGGCCCCGATGAGGGCATCGATGACAGCGTGCCACAGCACATCGCCGTCCGAATGGCCAGCCTCGCCCTTGTCGTGTTCGACATGGACCCCTCCTACCAGAAGCCTGCGTCCAGTCACGAGAGGGTGGATATCCCAACCCTCCCCAATCCTGAAGGTCAGGGTTTCCTCCTTTGCGGGCAGGTCATCCTGGTATGTTATCTTTTTATTTTTCCTGTCCCCTGTCACGAAGGCTACCTTGCCGACATAGCGATCCCAGAGCGATGCGTCGTCAGTGCATGACCAGCCTTCGGCGGCCGCGGCCGCGTGGGCGGCGGCGAGGGTCCCAAGGGCGAATCCCTGGGGCGTCTGGGCGGCTCTCACTGTTTCGCGCTCGAGGTGACCTTCTATGAACCCGTCGGAGGAGATTGCCTTGGGTGTATCGGGAAGACTGCTCAACGGAATGCAGGCGCCGAAAATCCGCGCCGAGGCGAGGACGGCGTCGATGAGCCCGGCCTCTGCCCAGGGACGAGCCGCATCATGCACGAGGACGACAGCGCTGTATGGATCGATGGCGGCGGCTTTGTCGGCAGCCGCATCGCCGAAATCGATGTTGCATGCTCCAAGGATGGCCTCGAGCCCTCTTCTGACTGAAGCTTGCCTGGTTTCGCCTCCCGGCACGAAGCGCAAGCCCCGGGGGAGTGTGCGGAGTTCGCGGGCCAGGTCCGCATCGATGCTCGCCTGGACTTCATTCTGACAGCCCGTTGGGTAGGTGATGGTGATTCCCGCCAAGGCTTCAAGGTGGAGGAATGCTTCGAGCGAGCGCTGAAGGATGCTTATGCCGTCGAGGGAGAGCAGTTCCTTCTTGCCGCCACCGAACCGCGAACTCGAACCGGCGGCCGTCAGAAGCAGGAATACCCTGCCGTCAAGGGGCAGGCGGGGAACTTCAATGAGGTGGCGGGCATCCAGCGTATCGGTGCCGGACATCTGCTTTCAGCTCTCGAGACGGGCGTGGATGAGTTCGGCGATTTCTTCCTTCGTTTTCCCGAGCGAGAAGGATATCTCGTCCTGAAGAAGGTTGATCGCCGAATCGTAGAGCTTCCGTTCAAGTATGGGGAGCTCCTTGATCTTTGAGCGATGATAGAGGGAGCGGACGACGGAGGCTATATCCATGATGGAACCTTTTTTGAGAAGGTCGAGGTTCATCTGGTAGCGGAGCTTCCAATCGGTTGGGATGGGGGCGTAATCTTCGGAAATGAAGGCCAAAGCTACTTCGGCCTCGGTCTGGGGAACGATGGGGCGCAAACCCAAAAGGTCGGCCTTGTCCACCGGCACCATGACCGTCATGTCGGAGAATTCAAGATAGATTATATAATAGAGAATCTTGGAATCCTTGAAGGATTTTTCCCTGATCTCAAGGATGCGTCCCACACCCTGGCTGGGATAGACGACGCGCTGATCTATTTGATAAGCGGGAACCATTTTATTTTCCATAGAATGCCATTGTATCAAAAAAAAGCGCTTTCGTCAAAGCGTCGCCGTCATCGGCCGTCATCGTCGCTGTGCCGCCGCTTGCGGCGCGGCCACTACTGTGGCGCGGCCACTACTGTGCCGCCGCTTGCGGCGCCGAAATCGAATGTGTATCTTTCATCTTGACATGAAAAAAGACAGATCCCTGCCCATGGAAGCCTGTGTATTTCCCATAATCATCGCTGTCGTCGTTCTGGTCGGCATAGCTTTCAGGGCTGAGATTGCCGATATCTACAGGAACAGGGAAGCTGCGCGAGAATGGATAGGAAGCCTCGGGCCATGGGGACCCCTTGTATTCGTCGGCCTTCAGGTACTCCAGGTGGTTGTTTTCATCATCCCCGGCGAACTCACCCAGGCTTCGGGTGGCTTTATCTTCGGATTCTGGGGAGGGACTGCCCTCAGCCTGACGGGAATAGCCATAGGATCACTCGTCAATTATGGAATCGGCCGGTTTTCCGGCCGCCCTTTCCTCCGCGCCATACTGGGAGAGGAACGCCTCCTGCAGGCTGAAAAAGTCCTGAACAATTGGAATGCCAAGACTAGCTACTTTCTTCTTTTCCTTGTGCCGGGCATCCCAAAGGATATTCTCTGCTATGCTGCCGGCATGGCCAGGTTGCCCTTGGCCTTGTCCATGGCCGTCTCGATGACAGCGCGCCTCCCCGGGATCGCGGGAAGCAGCCTCATCGGCATGACTGCCTACTCCGGCCGGATAGCGCTCAGCCTCTGGCTCCTCGCGGTGGCTTTCTTCCTCCTCGTCGCGGGAATCATCTGGCGTAAGCCGCTCGAATCCTGGCTAGCAAGGCGGATCGACAAGCGGGAGAGCCGTTAAGATGAAAGAACCCGGGTTGAGCGCGTGCTGGTATATCTGGGTTCCAGAGATAGGAAGACCGCGGCGTTTCGCGGTTCGGCCGAACGCTGGTACTCCCTCCTGCCTGGGGGGGCCTGGCCCAACTTCACCTTGAGCAACCACGACGAACCGCGCCACGCCTGGCGCTATCGTTGTCACGATCCAGGGGTGACAGATGCGCGCGCGAAGGTTGCGGCCGCCATGCTTCTCACCCTCAAGGGGACGCCCTTCCTTTATTACGGGAAGAGATCGGCATGACCTGTTTCAGGCTGCCCCGGACAGCCCTCTCGATCTGGTATTCCTGCATGCGCGCAAAGACCTCGAGGAGCCTGTCCTTGTCAGGGTAGTCCTCCAGTCCGGCCGATTCCAGGGCGCAGAGAAGTTCATGCACCGTTTCGAGCGTGGAAAGGCAGAGGGGACTTGGCTGCCTTTTGATGATCCAACGGCTGGGTGTTCGCGGCGTGAACATGAGTCGGGGAAGGGCAAGCAGCCCCGGGCTCTCACGCAGCACGGCCTTGGAGCATGCCCAGGTTGCGTCGACGAGGAAAGCGGTGATCCTCCGCCCGGAAGCGGCCATCCTAAGTCGTGCGACGGCAGGGAGTTCATCCACGGCCGAATGTCCATCAGCCGGGTGCGGTCCAGTCCGTTTAGATTCCGAAAGATCGATCGATCCCTTCCCCGGGTAGAGCAGGACAGGGAAGTTGCCTGGATCGTCAATGAGCTGCCTGACGCGTGAATGTCCATCGAAGGCGATGCCCGGAAGCAGTTCCGCGTCGGCGATATTGAGGTAGGTAAGGCGTCCCGTACCGCAGCGTTCGCGCCGCCATTCCTTGGGATGCATGAGCAGAACAATCTTCGTTCGCAGGGTCATCGCCGGCTCGGCCGGACAGAGGCAGGACTCCCGGGGGCGCCGGCATCGGGGACATACATCTCGAAACAAGTTTTATCGCTCCCGAAGGCACTATAATGGATTAAATCCAGAGAGGATAGGTCTGTCGGAATGCCGGCAAAGGCTTTGACGGCATTTGACCATTCACCGCTTTTTCCATACTTTCAATGAAGGACTGTCTACTGTTGATTCGCTTTCAATACGATTGATACGCCTTCCAGAATGAGCGCAAGGAGATATACCGTGAAAGTTCAGGAAAACCCCAAGAAACCATTGTTCTATTACTACGGCATCGTAATGCTCGTGGTTTTGGTCCTGAACGCCTTTGTGTTTCCTTCGCTGATGGAGAGCAAAGTAGTATCGACCGATTATCGCAGCTTCCTCTCAATGGTGGAGGCCGGCTCGGTGGACAAAGTCCAGATCGACGCCACACAGATCAACTTCGCCTCCAAGAGCAGCGACGGGAAGGAGATTATTTACGTGACGGGGCGCGTCGACGATTCGGGCCTTGTCGACCGGCTCTACAAATCTGGCGTCGAATTCAGCCAGGTTATACCCAAGGTGAATTCTCCCCTGCTTTCCCTCCTCAACTGGATACTCCCCCTGGCCCTCTTTATCGGGGTAGGACAGCTCCTCGCGGGCAGGATGGCCGGCAAGATGGGCGGCATGGGGAACGCGATGGCTTTTGGCTCGAGCAAGGCCAAGATCTATGTCGAAGCCCAGACTGGCAAGTCCTTCGCCGATGTGGCAGGCGAGGACGAGGCCAAGGAAGCGCTCCAGGAGATTGTGGAGTTTCTGCACAATCCCGGTAAATACACGGAGATCGGCGCCACGGTTCCCAAAGGGGCTCTCCTCGTCGGACCTCCCGGCACGGGCAAGACCCTTCTCGCCAAGGCTGTCGCCGGCGAATCCAAGGTGCCCTTCTTTTCCATCTCGGGCTCGGAGTTCGTCGAAATGTTCGTCGGCATGGGAGCCGCCAGGGTGCGCGATCTTTTCAAGCAGGCCAAGGAAAAAGCGCCCTGCATCGTCTTCATAGACGAGATCGACACCATCGGCAAATCGCGCAACGCGAACATGTACGGGGGGAACGACGAGCGCGAGCAGACCCTCAACCAGCTCCTCACCGAGATGGACGGCTTCGGGGCGGAGACCGGCGTCGTCATCCTCGCCGCCACCAACAGACCCGAAACTCTCGACAAAGCCCTCCTGCGGCCCGGCCGCTTCGACAGGCGCATTCCCGTGGAACTCCCCGACCTCGCCGGGCGCGAGGCCATCCTCAATGTCCACGCGAAGAAAGTGAAGATAGGGGAGGGTGTCGACTTCAACGCCATCGCGCGGGCCACCTCGGGCGCCTCGGGCGCCGATCTCGCCCACATCATAAACGAAGCCGCCCTCCACGCCGTCAAGATGGGGCGCCAGGAAGTGAAGCAGATCGATCTGGACGAATCCGTCGAAGTCGTCATTGCCGGTTACGCGCGCAAGAACGCCGTCATTTCCCTCAAGGACAAGCAGACCATCGCCTATCACGAGATTGGCCACGCCCTTGTCGCCGCCAAACAGAAGAACTCCGCGCCCGTGCACAAGATAACCATCGTGCCCCGCACCTCGGGAGCCCTCGGCTACACCATGCAGGTGGATGAGAGCGAGCAGATTCTTCTCACCAAGGAGCAGGCCCTGGACAAGGTAGCTACCCTGATGGGAGGGCGCGCGGCCGAGCAGATCATGTTCGGCACGGTCACCTCGGGCGCAGCCAACGACATCGAGCAGGCCACCAAGATGGCCCGCGCCATGGTGACCCGCTTCGGCATGAGCGAAACCTTCGGCATGATGGCCCTCGAAACCGTCAACAATCCCTACCTTGGCGGCGATTCCACCCTCCTCGTCTCGCCCGCCACGGCTGCCAAGATCGACGATGAAGTGCTCAAGATCATCAATCTGTGCTTCGCCCGGGCCACGAAGATCCTTGAGGAGAACAGGCCCAAGTTGGAAGAGTTGACAGCCTGCCTGCTCAAAAAGGAAACTATGACGGGCGAGGAGTTCATGAAAGTGGTTAACTGCCCCGGACCCTGCGAGAACTGCTGAGCATTCAGCGATAGCCGATGTGATGCTCATCGATGGGAGAGGGGTTGGTTTTGAAGCGTCTGCAGAAGATTCTGTCAAGCAAAGCCAACCTGGTAATCTTGTCTTCCCGGTATTCGGCGGCATCCTCTATCTCTTTTTCGGACAGATCCGCTTGAGCAGGGGGATGAAGCTGCAGATCAAGGAGAGCGAAAAAAGAATTCAGCCTCTCGCGACGCAAGGAGCCGAGAACCTCAGGAAACTTGAATCCCTGAATGCAGACGCGGCCATGCAATCACGCTATCTCAGCCTCAATGCGAGGAGTCCTCTCTGGAACCATACAGCTACAGAATACCTTCCTTCAGGAGAGACGGCCTTTGAAAGCATAATCCAAGCCCTGAAAAAGGCCGAGCGTTTCATATTTCTTGAGTTCTTCATCATCGGGGAAGGCCGGATGTGGGAGACCATACTCGCCATCCTCGTGGAGAAGGCGAAGCAGGGCATCGACGTGCGGGTGATGTACGACGATTTCGGCTGCATCGGGCGATTGCCATCCAATTACGAGAAGCGCCTTGAATCCATGGAAATCAAATGCGCAGTCTTCAATCTGCTCAGGCCTTTTCTCTCCGCCAGCTACAATCACCGCGATCACCGGAAGATCCTTGTGGTCGACGGACGCATAGGATTTACAGGCGGAATAAACCTGGCTGACGAATACATCAATGAATACGAGCGGTTTGGTCACTGGAAAGACAATGCGATCAGGCTGGAAGGCGATGCGGTAGCCAGCTTCACCCTGATGTTCCTCAATCTGTGGAGCCATGCGAGACGGGTACAGGATGACAACCAGCACTGTGACGCCTTTCTCAGCGCAAGATTTCCTTCGCCGGAACCAGACGGGTTCGTCCAGCCTTACGAGGACAGCCCCCTGGACACCGAACTTGTGGGCGAAAATGTCTACCTGAACATCATCGGGAAGGCTAGACGCTATCTCTATATCACGACGCCCTATCTCATCATCGACAACGAGATGCTGATGGCGCTTTGCCTTGCCGCCAAGAGCGGCCTGGATGTCAGGATCATAACCCCCCATATCCCGGACAAGTGGTATGTACATGCCGTCACCCGCGCCAACTATCGCGCCCTCGTCGCCGGCGGTGTTCGTATCTTTGAGTATACGCCCGGCTTCATCCATTCGAAGACATTCGTGGCGGACGATATGTATGGGACAGTGGGCACCATAAACCTTGATTTCAGGAGTCTCTACCTGCATTTTGAATGCGGCGTCTGGCTCTACAACTGCAAAAGCCTGCTGACTATGCGCGACGATTTTTATGCTACGCTGGAAGAATGCAAGGAAGTGACCATCACCGAGATCGACGCCATCAAAATCCATCACAAGGTCGCCGGCTGGCTTCTCAAGATCTTTTCGCCCCTGCTCTGAATCGAGAATGCGAAGGCAGCCAGGAAGCTGCTTCCATGTCCCAACCTCATCCGCGGAAAGTGAATCCTGAGGATCAGGATCCCGCGGGATGTACGGCCATGGAGTACGCCTTCCACAGCCTGGATCCGCGCGACGTGAGGGGCGATGACATCAATTTCTATCTGACGGGCAAGAAACTCGACAACGACGCGAAGAAGAACGCCGACTTCAGCATCCTCCAGAGCATGGTCTACAAGGGCATCCGCCTGGCCGGTGGCGTACTTCGCGTCGCGCGCTTCTCGGATTGGCATCGACGGTTATCGGGCCTGCTGAGGTTTTCCGTGGGGCTGGACCGCACACTGTGCTTTTTTTCTTGGCTATTGGTATATTTATCGGTATCTTTGACATATAAGCAATCCTGAATATATGGAAAGCTTATTTAAGGAGTGTTATATGTCATTTACCGTACCTGAACTGAAGTATTCTTTTGACGCCCTCGAGCCCTACATCGACGCGGAGACCATGCGCATCCATCATGACAAGCATCATGCCGCCTACGTCGCGAACCTCAACAAGGCGATAGAGGGGACGGAGTACGCGACATGGAGCTTGGAGGCCCTCGTCCGTGACTGGGACAAGCTGCCCGCCGCGATCAAGACCGCCGTGAGGAACAATGGCGGCGGCCACTGGAATCACGGCTTTTTCTGGGAAAGCGTCGCACCGAACGCGGGAGGAAAGCCCGTGGGAGCCCTGGCCGTCGCCATCGACGGGGAATTGGGCGGATTCGACGGATTCAAGGCTGAATTCAGCAAGGCGGCCATGGGCCGATTCGGTTCGGGCTGGGCCTGGCTGTCATTCGACGGAAAATCCAGGAAGCTCGTCATCGGGTCGACGGCCAACCAGGACAGTCCACTGGCTGAAGGCTTGACACCTCTCCTCGGCGTGGATGTCTGGGAACATGCCTATTACCTGAAGTACCAGAACCGCAGGGCTGACTATCTGGAAGCCTTTTTCAACGTCATCGACTGGAAAAAGGTTGGGGAACGATTCGAGAGGGTGGCGGGCTGATGATGTTTTATGCTGCCGCTTGAGG
>JBAQLW010000315.1:0-7398 GCA_049302175.1 Rectinemataceae bacterium | reverse complement strand
ACGCGAATATCCTTCAGTACCGGCACTACATTGAAAAAGCCGGACGACGGCATGAACTGAACCGAATCATCCTTCTCACGCCGAACGAGGGCCTTTCTCGCCAGCACCTGCGGGAGTTCGAGGCTTCCGGCATCGCGGCCGAGATCTTCGACAAGGAGGGGAGCAGCCTCTTCATAGGGCATTCGGTCGAGATTCTGGAAGTCACCAAGCTCAAAGATGAGATGGGGGACAAGACCATCGCCGTGGATGCTTTCGAGGGAAACAATCTGGTCCTCGTGGACGAGGGACACCGAGGCGCTGCCGCTGGCGAGGAAGGCGCGTGGATGCGCTATCGTGACGCCTTGTGCGAAAGCGGATTCTCCTTCGAATACTCCGCCACCTTCGCGCAGGCAGTCCGGGGAAGCTCCGTTCTCACGAGCCGCTACTCCCGGAGTATTCTTTTTGACTATTCGTATCGCTACTTCTACGACGACGGCTTCGGCAAGGATTATCAAATCCTCAACCTCGATAAGGATACGCAGACCCAGCATCAGGAACTCTACCTGACGGCCTGCCTCCTGGCATTCTTCCAACAGCAGAAGCTTTTCAAGGAACGTGAATCGGCTTTCAGGGCCTTTCATATCGAGAAGCCGCTTTGGATTTTCGTAGGCAGCAAGGTGACCGCGAGCCTGTCCAAGAGTGACGCGTCAGATATTATCGAAATACTCTTGTTCCTTTCGCGGTTCGTGAAAGATCGGGCAGGGAGCTGTGAACGCATTCGCCAGGTGATGACGCAGGGGCTTGTATCAGCGAGCGGCAGGAATCTCTTCGAAGGGCGTTTCGCCTTCCTGACCACATCCGGAGCAAACCCGGAATCGGCCTTTGATGAGATCCTCCTCACGCTCTTCAACGCTCCGGCGGGAGGGCTCTTATATGTCGAAAACCTCAAGGGAGCCCAGGGAGAAATAGCCCTTCGCATCGGGGCCGAAAACGATCCCTTCGGGGTAATCAACGTCGGGGATGACGCAAAGCTCGTCAAGCTCTGCGAGGAACACGGGCTCGATACCGGCGATCGGGAATTTTCCGGTTCCCTCTTTCACGAGATCAATACACCTCAGTCTACCGTCAATATCCTGATCGGTTCCAAGAAGTTCACCGAGGGCTGGAATAGCTGGCGTGTCTCGACCCTTGGCCTCATGAACATAGGCGCCACCGAAGGCGCCCAGATCATTCAACTCTTCGGAAGAGGGGTGCGGTTAAAAGGTTATGACTTCTGCCTCAAGCGCAGCGCTCGAGCGAGTATCTCTCCTGTAATAAAACGCCCTGACCATATTGCCGTACTGGAAACGCTATCGATCTTCGGCATTCATGCCGATTATATGGCCCAATTCCGTGATTTCCTGGAAGAGGAGGGGCTTGCCGGCGACGAGGACCATATCGAGGTATTCCTTCCGGTAATCAGGAATCTCGGGAACAAGAAGCTCAAGACAATCCGCCTCAAGAAAGAGATAAACGGCGTTACGACGGAGTTTGGCGAGGCCTTTAGATCCCTCGCGCCCATTCCCTCCCTCTCCAAGCCCGAGGCAGGAACACCATCGCGCTATCTCCAGGACAACAAGGTCATCGTCAATTGGTATCCCAAGATCCAGGCAATCAAGTCGGCGGGAATGGCCGGAGGCGACGCCGAAACCGCGATGAATCCAACCCACCTATCAGCCCATAATGTGGCGTTTCTCGATATCGACCGGCTCTACTTCGAGGTCGAGCGCTTCAAGGCGGAGCGAGGTTGGTACAACTTCAACATCTCCCGAACCGCGATCAGGGAACTGCTTTCCGATACCACGTGGTACGAACTCCTCATCCCGTCATCCGAGCTTGAATTAGGCTCATTCTCCCGGATATCCCTTTGGCAGGAGATTGCCTCGGCTCTTCTCAAGAAGTACGCGGAGCGCTTCTACAGCTTCAGCAAGAAGGAGTGGGAGCTGCCTCACCTCGAATACGTCGATCTCGAGGTCAACGATCCGAACCTTCTTCTTCATGAATCGCCAGAGGGCTCGCCTTACGGCGGAGGTTATCGCGTTCGCGTCGATGAATCAGCCGAAGAGGTTGTTGCCCAGCTGGAACAGCTAAAGACGATTATAATATCTGGAACGATGGCTGCCTGGGAATTCAAGGGGATGAAGGCACTCTGGTTTGACAGACACATCTACCAGCCGCTTATGTACTCCGAGAATGGGAGAGTCGAGATGAGCCCAGTGGCGCTCAATAAAGGAGAGCGCGAATTCGTCCAGGACCTTCGCTCTTTCTGCGACAATAACACTGATTACCTTGCCGGAAAGGAACTGTATCTCCTCAGGAACCTGAGCAAGGGCCGAGGTGTTGGATTCTTCGAGGCAGGGAATTTCCATCCCGACTTCATCATCTGGCTCCTCGTCGAAGGCAAGCAGCACGTCATATTCGCCGACCCAAAGGGTCTACACAATGTCGATGGAATGAATGATCCCAAAATAAAATTCCACTCTACAATCAAGGAAATAGAGCGGCGACTTGGCGATGGAAGTATCATACTTAGTTCGTTCATCCTTTCGAATACTCCATCCCATGAGATTGTAGGGAAATGGAGGACGAGCAAGGAAGAACTTAAAGCGCACAACGTTCTATTTCAGGTAGAGGATAAGGCGAACTATATCAAACTAATGTTTGGTATCGCTATTGATGTTAGTGTGTAAGGAATAGATGACGAACCATTACAGCTTGGCCTGTAAGAAACTGCCTTTCTTCAGAAGAGGGGCAATGAATGCCGCCACCAGGGGCAGGACGAGGGTGCCATTCTTTTCGAAACTCACCCTGTCCGCGAATCTCCCTGTCCACATGGAAAATCCTCTCAGCCTGGCTCATGGGCGAACTCCTGCTATAAGTTTTTCAATAGTTCATCATTCTTATATCATGTGATCTTGTTACATTGCTTTTTGCCAAGCCTAGCGTGGAAGCGAGCGAGCGTCCAACCTTGACCAGAACTCCCTCGAAGGGTATTGTTCAAGTGAAAAATTCTTCTCCAAGGAGAAATCTATGAGCGTTATTGAATATGTAGAGGCGCGCGAGATTCTGGATTCACGCGGCAATCCCACCGTCGAAGTCGATGTCGTCCTCGAGGACGGCACCCTCGGTCGCGCCGCCGTTCCGTCGGGCGCTTCCACCGGCGAATATGAAGCCGTGGAACTCCGCGACGGCGACAAGAAGCGCTATCTCGGCAAAGGCGTTCTCGCCGCCGTCGAGAACGTGAACACGGCCATAGCCGGCGAAATCTGCGGACTCGACGCTCTCGAGCAGGTCGATATCGACCGCACCCTGATCGAACTCGATGGCACCGACAATAAGGGCAAGCTGGGCGCCAACGCCATGCTCGGCGTCTCCATGGCCGTCGCCCGCGCCGCGGCCGACTATCTCGGACTCCCCCTCTACAAGTATCTCGGCGGCGCGCACACCACGCTGCTTCCCGTCCCGATGTCCAACATCATCAACGGCGGAAAGCACGCCGACAACAAGATCGACTTCCAGGAATTCATGATCATGCCCGTGGGCGCCGATTCCTTTCGCGAAGCCGTGCGCATGAACACCGAAGTCTTCCACAACCTCAAGAGCCTCCTCAAAGGCGCCGGCCACAACACCTCAGTGGGCGACGAGGGCGGTTTCGCCCCCAATCTCGACAACGAGGAAGCCCTGCAGTTCATCATGAAGGCCATCGAGAAGGCCGGCTACAAGCCCGGCGACGAGATCGCCATCGCCCTCGACTGCGCCTCCTCCGAGCTCTTCGACGAGGGCGACCGCAAGGGCTACAAATTCTGGAAGACCAACCCCGACAAGCTCTTCAGCGCCGACGAGATGATCGAGCTCTACACCAAGTGGGTGGGCAAGTACCCCATCATCTCGATCGAGGACGGCCTCGACCAGAACGACTGGGAAGGCTATGTCAAGCTCACCAAGGCGCTAGGCGGCAAGATCCAGATCATGGGCGACGATTTCTTCGTCACCAACACCAAGCGCCTCGAGAAGGGCATCGCCATGGGCGCATGCAACTCCGTCCTCATCAAGCTGAACCAGATCGGCACCGTCACCGAGACCATCGAGGCCATCAACATGGCCAAGCGCGCCGGCTACACCGCCGTCGTCTCCCACCGCTCGGGCGAAACCGAGGACACCTTCATCGCCGACCTCACCGTGGCCATGGAGACCGGACAGATCAAAACCGGTTCCATGTCGCGCACCGACCGCATCTGCAAGTACAACCAGCTGATGCGCATCGAGGACGAAATGGAAGGCATCGCGGAATATTGGGGAAAGAAAGTCTTCTACAACGTAAAATAAGTAACGTTTTCAATTGCCGTATTCCGCGATGCCTCAAGGCGCAACGCGGAAGGCGGCATCCGACAGGAAGGAGCCTTCCGCGCCATAAAGAGGCGCTTTTGCGCCTCTTTATGCGGAGTATTGGGGTAAGAAAGTTTTCTACAACGTCAGGGATTAGGACGAGAGAACGGGATATCCAGTTTTCTCCTGTATATCTTGATCATTCTGTAATCCCGTCCTATTCGATTATATAAAACAGCGACATGACGACAGGACTCGCAGGATTTACAGGACTTCATGCCCCTGGGTGGCTTGCTATCCCGACCCGGCGGGTTGCCTGCCATAACGCCTGCCATAGAGAGCTCGCCTCCTGGCCGCCATATCTTCCGCAATACGGCTGTGGCAAGCCCTCCTGGCGGTTCATGTAGATCCTGCTAATCCCATCGTCTTGTCCTACCTGCTCGACACAAGTGCCGTCACTACATCCGTCTTCGAAAAGTCACTGCCCTTATAAAGAAGTGAGTCGTTCAGCGTCGACACCAAAGCGTAGGCCGCGCAGTCGCCCAGGTTGAGCCCCGCGGCATGCCTCCCTTTCCCAAAGCGGCGCCAGGCCGCCATCGCTATCTCAGCCTGGCTGGCGTCAAAAGGTATTGTTTCGACCTCGGCTAGAGCCAGCAATCGCGCAAGGGCGGCCGAACCTGCATCACCCTTTCTCGACTCCACGACTAGCGAAGCCTCGAATTTGTTCACTGAACTCATGAGTTTTCTTCCGGGGGAGGCGAGGGCTTCGATAAAATTCTCTGCCCCTGGCTCTCCGAAGAGAATCGCGAGGAGGGCTGAGCTATCAATCACCATCGGCAAATCCCCCGTTTTCTCCGTAGCCGAGGATTTCCTCGGCGCTGCGGCTGTCGAGGTCGGGGAGGGCGGCACATTCGGCCGCGATATCCGCGAGGGCGGCACGGCGAGGGATGGCTTTTATTTCCAGCTCTGACAGCTTGGCTTCCAGGGCATCCACGATTACCTCTGTCATTGTGGCGCCACTGCGCCGCGCAAGATCGCGGGCGAGCCGCTCCACCTCAGGATTTCTGATGCTGAGCGCCATCGGTTTTCTCCTTGCATATGCAAAAATAATACGTATATGCGCAGGAGGTCAATACGATCACTTCACGTTTTTCGCCCAGAGGGGCATGTCCATCCTGAAATAGTCCCTCGCGTTGAACCAGCTCACGTTGCGGACCAGGGCCGAGGTGTAGCGGTCGTCGGCTGGCAGTTCGCCCGACTCGACCCAGCGGCCGATTATGCCGCACATGATCCGACGGAAGTACTCGTGGCGCGGATAGGACAGGAACGAGCGCGAATCCGTGAGCATACCTACCCAGCGCCCGATGCTGCCGACCGAAGAGCTCTGCTTGAAGTGGCGCTCCATGCCATCCAGGTTGTCGTTGAACCACCATGCCGATCCCAGCTGCATCTTGCCCGGGATTGGCTGGGCGGCGGCCGCGCCATTGGCGGCCTTCCCGCCGTAGCTGCCCGCGTAACACTGCGCTAGGACGGCGAGGCTGATGTTTTTCGTATCGTCGTTCGAATACAGGATAGTCCTGGGAAGATTGTTTTCGGCGTCGAGCGCATCGAGGAATGAGGCGAGCGGGGCGATGATTTCGGCGTCGGAGATCGCGTCTCCTCCCCCGTCGGGACCATAGGCTGAAAGAAGTTTCGAATTCACGTTTCTCAGCGCGGCGATGTGAAGCTGCATGGTCCAGCCTGCCCGCGCGTTCAGCCTTCCTATGTCGAGAAGGACGGCGGTGCTGAACTTTTCGCAGGAGAGAGCGTCGACATTCTTCCCCGCGAGAAGGGAGGCAACAATCGCGTCGAGCTCGCTCTCCGAGGCCGGGGCGAAGGAGGGGACGAGAATCGCGTGGTCCGAAAGTCTGCAGCCGTGGGCGTGGAAAAATGCGTGCCGCCGGGAAAGGGCTTCGATCAAGTCCTTGAATGTCCTGATCTCCACTCCGGCGGCCTCGCCGAGCCTGGCCGCGTAGGCCTTCCAGGTGGCGGCATCCCTGGCGTTCATGGCTTTGTCGGGACGATAGGCGGGAAGCACGCTCGCCACCTTCTTTCCAGCCGCGGCAGCGGCCGTGCCGAATTCCTTGTCGTCGGCGATGGCTTCATGCCAGCGCAGATCGTCTGCGGGATCGTCCGTCGTGCATACGACGGCCACATTGAAATGCCTCAACATGCTTTTGGGGGAATCGCCGCGTTCCCTGATCAGGGCGTTGGCGCGTTCCCGGATGGCGAGGGCGTTTTGTGATGTAAGCACATCGCGTATCCCATATGCCCGCTGGAGCTCCAGATGGGACCAGTGGACGAGAGGGTTGCCGGGCGACTGCTCGAGCGCCGAGGCATAGGCAACGAACTTGTCGGCCCAGGAAGCCTTTCCGGAGACGAGCGATTCCTCGACCCCATTCGCCCGCATTATCCGCCACTTGTAATGGTCGCCGCCGAGCCATAATTCGGAAATATCAGTGAATCGCTTATCTTCGGCGATTTCTTTCGGGGAAAGATGACAGTGATAGTCGAAAATGGGCAGGTTAGCTGCGTGCTCATTGTAAAGCTGCCTCGCCGTATCGGTATCAAGAAGAAAATCCTTGTCCATGAATTGTTTCATACAGGCTCCTTTTATTTCATTTGGGGACGCATAGACATAGTATCGCCGGGCAAAACCCTGTCAATGGGGACTTTTATCCCGAACATAGGTCGACGGCATGGCGCCTTCGGCGTTGTCTTTCCTCCCCGTTCGCTGGTAGGATGGTCCCATGCTCAACGCCCTCCAGAGTGTCTTTTCCATCATCATGATGATCGCCCTGGGTTTTACCCTTGCCAAGCGGAAGTGGTTCG
This sequence comes from Rectinemataceae bacterium, assembly GCA_049302175.1. GTDB lineage: Bacteria > Spirochaetota > Spirochaetia > Treponematales > Rectinemataceae > CAYXUF01. Next base: position 183 of record JBAQLW010000315.1, on the reverse strand, counting down.
ACGCAGGCTCGAGCGCCCTCCTCTCGCGCCTTGTCGTGTCGGTAGCCCTCCCCGCCTACATGATCTCGAATCTCATGAGCAGTTACGACCGGGCTAAACTGCTCGCCATGGTTCCCGGCCTTCCTGTACCCTTTCTGGCGATGCTGGGGAGCTTTCTCGTCGCCGCGGGGCTGGCGGTGATCC
>JBAQLW010000314.1:0-3107 GCA_049302175.1 Rectinemataceae bacterium | reverse complement strand
TGGGCCTCATCAAGGCGATAAAGAAGGCCTGGGATCCCAATGGCATCATGAATCCCGGCAAGCTTTTCGACCTGGACTGAAGATTCGCGGCACCGTAATCTTCGCCATGACTTTCCCGGGGCCGATTCCCGGGGTAGCCTTACTATGACCGTGGAAGCGAAAGCATAGGTGGAAATGGGAAACATAATCCCGGCGGTGGCCATACCCATCATTTTCATAAGCGCGCTTTCGGAGCCTCTCGACAAGGTGAAAACATTCGACGCCGGCGCCGTCGACTACATCACGAAACCCTTAAACCTTCGGGAGTGGTGGTTATTCTGGGTGGATTATTCCTTAACGGCAAAGGGGCTCGGCCGGGAGCCGAAGTCATTGCCCCAAACGGCCTTGGTGCTATAGTATTGGCCTTCGCCATGGAGGCAGCTATTGTTGACCGGAAGGATCAGTGAGCGTGGAAAGCACAACGCATAAAACGCGATACCTGGAGAACGACAGAATTTTCCCCCTTCTCCTCAAGATGGGGCTTCCCGCCGTCGTGGGCATGATGGTGAACGCGCTCTACAATATAGTCGACACGATCTTCGTAGGCCAGGGCGTTGGCCCTCTCGCCATCGCCGCCCTCGCCATCGTCTTTCCCATCCAGATGATCGTGTCGGCAATCGCCCAGGCGATCGGGGTGGGCACGGCGTCCATCATTTCGCGGCGACTGGGCGAAAAGCGTTCGGAAGACGCGGCCAGGGCGTTGGGCACCGCCCTCGCGTCGGTGGTACTCGCCACCCTGGCCGTGGTGTCCGTCCTCTTCCTCTTTATGCGCCCTATCCTCGGGTTCTTCGGCGCCAGCGATGACACAATGCCCTACGCCATGGAATACACGACTATCATCGGGGCTGGTTTTTTCTTTTTCTCCCTCTCGATGTGCGCGAACAATCTTCTGCGCTCCGAAGGCAGCACGAAGGCTTCCATGAAGGGTATGCTCATCGGCGCAATCCTGAACACAGCCCTTGATCCCCTCTTCATTTTTGGCTTTCGCATGGGCGTCGGGGGAGCGGCTATCGCCACCGTCATCAGCCAGGCGGCTTCCTGCGTCTACCTGTTCGGGATGTACGCGCGGAAAAAGACGGTTCTGCCCATAAAACGCGAATGGCTGCGCATCGATCCCGCGATTCTGGGCAGGAGCGTCGTTCTCGGCATACCTTCTTTTGTACAGAGCGCGGGCATGAGCATCCTCATGCTCATCGTCAACACGAGTCTCGGCCGCTACGGCGGCGACGCTGCCATCACCACTTATGGCATGGCGCACAAGCTCAACATGATCGTCATCATGCCCATTCTGGGCATCGTTCAGGGCTTTCAGCCCATCGCAGGCTACAATTTCGGCGCGAAACGCTTCGACAGGGTGAAGGAAAGCCTCAAGGTGACCGTCCTCACCGCCCTGGGCTTAGCCCTCGTCGGCTACGCCTTCATGATGCTTCTTCCCCGCGTCGGCATGAGCTTCTTCACCCGCGATCCCGAGCTCATCGCCTCGAGCGCCAGAGTCCTGCGCATCATCTTCCTCTTCGTGCCCGCCGCATCCATCCAGATAACGGGCTCGGTCTACTTCCAGGCTGTGGGGAAGCCTACCGAAGCCCTGATATTGAGCCTTTCCCGCCAGTTTCTATTCCTTATTCCCCTTGTCCTTTTTCTACCCCTCGCGTTCGGGCTGGACGGTATCTGGGCCGCTTTCCCGCTGGCCGATTTTCTGTCTTTCTCGGTGACGGGAACCCTGCTGCTGAAGGAAGTGCGAAAGCTCGGGTTGCCGCCGAGTGCCTGAAGCGCTGCGGGCGGCTAATCAGCCTATCTATCCCGTTCCGCGCCCTTGACGTAGCTGAGTATTTCGCGAATCTTCTCGTCCTTTTCCCTGATGATGTCCACGCCGCGAAGGCATAGCTCCCGGCCTCTATGCCGGAGACTGATGCCCCGGCGCGGGCGTCTGAGCCGCGCTCATGCCTTGAGCGGCTTCTTGAGCGCGATCGAGGCGCTGACCTTTTCCGTGACGGGCACGGGAATGCCCAGTTCCTTGCCGAGCCTCAGGATTGAACCGCCGAAAAGGTCCCTTTCGTCGGGCCTGTCCTTGAGTTCGATATCCCGCTGGAAGGAAGTGCGGGTGCCCGCGGGGAATTTCGAAGCTTTCTGCACTGTATCCTCGACGACACTGGGCGACAGCGTTATGCCTTTCGCGCGGCCCAGGGCGACGATTTCGCCCATGATCGCCCTGACCGTCACCAGGTGGCGAGCTGAGCCGAATACTTCGCCGAAGGTAAGGCCTGTGTCGGCGGTGACGAGGCCGAAGGACGCGATGAATATGTATTTGTTCCAGATTTCGAGGAAGGGATCGTCCTTCCATCCGTACTTGATGCCTGCGGCGTCGAAGAGGGGAAGGAGGCTTTTGTTTTCCTTGGCATGGGCTGGATCGTGGCCGAGGAAGATCGTGCTCAAGGGGCCGCGCTGCACCACATGGCCGGGGCTTTCGACGAAGGTGGAGATGTAGACGCCGGCGGGATGGAGGTAGCCCTTCTTTATGACAGCCCTTATGCGTTCGAAGATGTCCACGCCGTTGAGGAGGGGGATGATCACGGTGGAATCGGTGATCCTGTCTTTCAGCTGCGCGAGGACATTCGCGAGATCATAGCCTTTGACGCAGATGAGGCAGTAGTCGAGCGACGGCAGGTCGGCGATGCGGTCCGTGGCCATCGTCGGATGGCAGGTGATCTGTCCTTCTTCGCTGTCCAGGACAAGCCCGTTCGTCTTGATAGCCTCCAACTGCTTTCCGCGGGCGATAAAAAAGACTTTCGCGCCCTGATCGCCCTGAAGCAGCTTCGTGAGCTTGCCGCCGAAATAGCCTCCGATGCCGCCGATGCCGATGATCGCTATGTTCATGATTGTCACTCCTTTCCCCGGCGATTATACTGCCGACAAGGAAATATATGAAGCCAGCAGCCTCAGTTCTCTACTCCGACGCCCTCCTTCTCCTCACCGCCGCGATCTGGGGCTTCGCATTCGTTGCACAGCGGGTGGGTATGGACTCGATGGGTCCCTTCGCCTTCAACGCCGTGCGTTATGCCATCGGAGCT
>JBAQLW010000313.1:0-3319 GCA_049302175.1 Rectinemataceae bacterium | reverse complement strand
CTCCGGTTTTATCGTCTATGAGCAGCATGATCGAATTATGGCTCTGGAAAAGGATCTTATAGCGCGCTTCGGATTCTCTCAGCAAAGCGATATTCTTTAGCCTTTCCTCGTTATCGAGAAAAAGGCTGCAAATAAAGAAAAATCCTAAGGGATAGAGGGTGAGGACGGGGAGAGCGATGACGGGCATCACTGTCTTCCACCGGTTATCGGGAAGGAGGAGTTGGGATGCCAGCATCAAGAGATGGACGATGAATCCTATAGCCATGATCCGGCTGAAGCCGAGGGGTTTTCGGCTTCGGCTTCTCCAGTAATAGGAGATAAGGCCTACGCCGGCTGCGGTGATGATGGACATAGCCCCAGCCAGCTTCCCCAATCCTCCGATGTAGAAGATGCGTAGCGCTAAGGCGGCGGTTGTCGCTATGCCCGCTGCGATAGGACCGCCGAAAAGGCTGGCGGCGGCCAGGATGATGGTCCGGCCGTCATAGATTATTCCATCGGAAAATCTGAAGGGCGTAAGCATGGCGATGATGGCCGCGACGCCGAAGAGCAGCCCGCCGAGCAGCGATGCGAGGAAGGGCTTGTCGCCTAGCCTTCGTTCGACGAAATGAAAGACGACGGCGATTGATACGAGGAGGGAGATGTTCTGAAGGAGCGTAAGTATCATTGAACATCCTTGTATCGAGCACTCTCAACCACGATTATATCCGGTTTTTCAACGCTGAGAATCGTAAATCCTCTTGTTTTAAAGAATTTCGCGAGGCAGGAGGCTGAAAAGAAGCTCACATGGGTTCTATCCAAGCGGTACCACCAATCGTGGAAATCTTCTGTCGCTTCAGGCAGGAAGCGAGTGCGGATGGCGATGATGCCTCCCACCGCGACCCTTTCGGTTAGGGTGGAAAAGACAATTCCTGGCTTGTGTAGGTGCTCGGCCACCTCGTGGATGAGGATGGCGTCATAGGCGCGGTTTTTCCAGGATCGGGTGGGGGCGAAGAAGGGGTCGTGTATGTCGCAGGTATACCCCAGCCGGGTTGTCAACTCAGCGAGAAGAGGCGATGGTCCCGAGCCGAAATCCAATATCCTGGCCCCAGGGTGTGTGAATGGAGTCAGGGCTCTTTGGATAAAGGCGCCAAGGAAATCCACGTAACCTGAGTTCGCGAGGTCATTTCTGTGGAGGAGATAGCGCGCCTTTTCATCGGCGCGACTCAACCTATCCGAGGGCTCCATGCCGATGAAGCCGCAGGCTTCGCAGCGGCGATAACCGATTGTCGACGATCCTGTCTTCAAGCGTAGAGGCGATACGAAATGTCCGCAGAGAAGGCAAGGCGAGCGAGCCTCTCTCATCGCCTGAATATCCACGCTTTTGTCGAGAATTTAGTCTGCGCGAGAAACGTAGCCGCGGCCAGTTCGTCCTGGTTGGGTTCTCCGTCTTCCAGGTCGAGCGTGAGCGCACGCCGGAATCCTTCCCTCAGGGCATTGGAGACTTCTTCGAATCCCACATCCCGGGCAAGGATGTCGGAAAGCGAGGTTACGCGGGCCTTCACGTCGTCGATCATCTTGCCCAGGGCTTTTTCCTTGGGAACCTTGAGGAGGCTGAACATTTTTTCGACGTCGACCTTGAGGATGATAGTGCCATGCTGGAGGAGGCAACCTTTCTTCCTTGTCTGGGCGTTGCCGGATATTTTCCTGCCGCCCGAGATGATATCGTTGATGGGAGCGAACTCCGCTTTCACGCGCAGTGTATTGAGCCCTGTGACGATTCCGGAGCAGAGCAGGGAATAAGAATCCAGGATAGATGCCGGGGCTAGGGGGTGACCTTCAGGTATGACGATGCTGTAGGTCACTTCCGCAGCGTGGAATACGGCACCACCCCCCGTGATGCGGCGCACGAGGTCGACACCCTGCAGTCCGCAGGCTTCGACGTCGACTTCTTCCAGAGCGCCCTGGAAGTAGCCGAGGGAGATGGCAGGCGGATCCCAGCCGTAGAGCCTCAACGTGGGCAAGGTCTTTCCCGATGCCACTGACTCCAGAATGGCCTCGTCGAGCCCCATGTTGAAGTACGCGTTATGGAAGCCTGTCTGTAGTATCCTAAACGGATGCGTCATGGATCGCTCCTCGCAATGTCGCCAGAATTCCCTCACCTGAAATGCCCATCGTCTGAACCTTCAGTTCCTTGAGCAGCGAGTCGAAAGCCTCATCCAGCCCGGCCAGCTTTCTTCCCCTCAGCAGCGTCTCAACGGCCTCGAATCTTTCTTCCGGTATCGCGAAAAAATCGCCGCGGATCGATATAAATTCAAGAAGGCTATCCTCAGTCCATGGCTCGGAAAATTCGGCCGATATCCTAAGGAGCTTGCAGCCCAGGGGTTTTCCTACCGCTTCGATTTTCATACTGGTTTAGCCTTCCATGCGTCGAAAGCATGATAACTGGTCCGCGCGAAGGGGGAAGCGACCACGGTTGAAAAGTCCGCCTTGAGCGCGTCTTCCTTGTAGAGGGCAAAGGTGTCAGGGTGTATGTATTCGGCTACGGGAATCTGTTGCCTGGAAGGCTGTAGATATTGCCCCATGACCAGGATATCGACTCCGGCAGCTCTCAGATCGGCATATACCGACTTCAGCTCATCTCTCGTCTCGCCGAGCCCGAGGAGGATGGAGGATTTCGTGACGCCGGCGCCGAGGATCTTCGCCTGCCTCAGTGTCATGAGGCTCTTCTCGAAGCTCGCCCGCCCATCCCTGACATGTTGCAGCCTGGGTACAGTCTCTATGTTGTGGGCGATGACTTCTGGCCGCGCGGTCACTATCGCCTCCAGTTCAGCCCCTGAAAAATCGGGGATAAGCACCTCGATTTTCGCCGACTGCGCCGCCTTCCGCACCGCATCGATGCAGTGGGCGAAATGGAATGAACCCCTGTCGGGCAGGTCGTCCCTGTCGACTGAGGTTATGACGACGTAGCTCAAGCCCATTTCACTCACGGCCCGGGCAAGGGATTCGGGTTCGTCGGGCCGAAGGGGTCGCCCATGTTTCGCGGTTTCGACGGCGCAGAACCTGCAGCCTCGTGTACAGATGTCGCCGAGTACCATGAAGGTGGCGGTGCCGCAGCCCCAGCATTCGGCCTTGTTCGGACAGCGAGCCTCGTCGCATACGGTATTGAGGCTATTCTTCGCGAGTATGTCGTCGACAGTCTTCCACGCGTTCCCCGCGGGAAGCCGCACTTTTATCCAGTCGGGCTTAGCGATGACTCCGGGAATTTCCATGATTGGAGTATAAACAGAAAAAGGCGGCCAGGAAAAGACCGCCTTTACGATAGCGAGGGAGGGGATTGAAC
>JBAQLW010000312.1:0-5929 GCA_049302175.1 Rectinemataceae bacterium | reverse complement strand
CTCCTGAGGCTGGACGATGTAGAGCGGAGGTTTTACCGCTACTGGAAGTCGATGTAAGAGGCGGACGGCGGGGGTAGTGCGGCGGGGGTAGCGCGGCGGGGGTAGCGCGGCGGGGGTAGCGCGGCGGGCTTGATGCGTAGTCGTTTTCTCGCTATCGTTCTTTTTCTCTCATGGCAAGAACATACCTTGACGCGGGGCGCCCTGTGGCGGCCCTCGCCACCCAGCCAGGGCGCTCAGCCCTGGCCGTCATCCGGACATCCGGGAAAGATGCCATCGAACTCTGTGCCCGGTGTTTTTCCCCGGGCAAGAATCTTCTCGACGCGGCAGGCTACACGATGGTTCATGGCTACCTTGTCGATCCCGGTTCGGGCGAGCGCATCGACGAAGTAGTGGCCGCCGTATTCAAGGGGCCGCGTTCCTTCACGGGCGAAGACTCCGTGGAATTTTCCTGCCACGGATCCGCAGCAGTCGAGAGCCGCGCTTTGGCGGCTCTCGAAGCCGTCGGCTTTTCGCCCGCCCTGCCAGGGGAATTCAGCTTCCGCGCCTTCATCAACGGAAAGGCCGACCTCGTCCAGGCCGAGGCGGTGAACGAACTGGCGGGCGCCCAATGCGAATCGGCGCGCGAGGACGCCCTCCTGCGTCTCGGCGGCTTGCTGTCCGCCGAGTTTTACGCTCTCCGCGACGATATGCTCGACCTTCTCGCGGAAATCGAAGCCAGGCTCGACTATCCCACCGAGGAAGGTCCCGATGGGGAAGGTTCCGAAGCGGCCGCGGATGCCGGTAACCCCTGGCTGATCCGTCTCGCTTCCTGCGAATCCAGGCTCGACAGGCTCTCGCGCAGCTATGTCGGAGGAAGGCTGAGACAGGAAGGTGCCCTCGTTGTCGTGGCGGGGAGACCCAACGCCGGCAAATCCAGCCTCTTCAACCTCATTGTCAGGGAAGAGAGGGCTATCGTCAGTCCCGAGCCGGGAACAACGCGCGACTGGCTCGAATCCTGGATCGAAATAGACGGCTACGCGGTGCGCCTCGTCGATACGGCGGGGCTGCGCAGGGCTGAGGCCGAAATCGAAGCCGAAGGCGTCAGGCGCAGCATGCATATGAGCGGTAAGGCCGATGTCGTCGTCTATCTCGTCGACGGAAGGCTAGGCCCAGCAGAGGAGGACACCGGTTTTTTGGCGTCGCATCCCCAAGCCCTCAAGCTGTGGAACAAGATCGACGCACCCGACTGCATGCCCATTCCTCCAGGATGGCTCGGCCTGAGCGCCAAAAAGGGCTTGCATCTCGATGCCCTCGAATCCGCCATCGCCGACATTCTGCGGGCTTCCTCGAAACTGGAGTGCGAGCCGGGCCGGAAGGAAGATGCGGTGCGCGTGGCCAGCGCTCGGCAGAAAACGCTCCTTGATCTCTGCCTTGGAGCGGTGCGCAGAGCCAGGACGGGAGCGGAATCAGGCGCCACCCTCGACGCTGCCTCCCTCGAAATTCGGGAAGCCGCCGATTTCCTTGGAGAGATAACCGGGGAAATCGCGGGTGAAGAAGTCTTCAATAGAATTTTCGGTTCTTTCTGTCTCGGCAAGTGAGGACTGACAGCAGGGTATCCGCAATAAAAAGCAAGGATAGGCAGTGGGCGATTTTAAAGCGATCGTGATAGGCGGAGGACATGCGGGAATCGAGGCGGCGCTCGCCCTCTCGCGCCTTGGCGCGCGCACCCTCCTCGTGACACAGAATCCCGATTCAATAGGAAGAATGTCCTGCAATCCGGCAATTGGCGGTCTCGCAAAGGGCAATCTCGTGCGCGAGATTGATGCCCTCGGCGGCCAGATGGGGATACTCGCCGATGCCTCGGCCCTGCAGGTCCGCATGCTCAACCAATCGCGCGGTCCGGCTGTCCAGGCTCCCCGCGCCCAGTCCGACAAAGCCCTCTATTCCAGCCTGGCCCGCAAGGCGCTCGAAACACAGCCTGGGCTCTCCATACTCATGGACACTGTTGTCGATCTCATCACCGATGCCTCCGGCACAAGAGTCGAAGGCGTGCTGACCGAACGCGGCAACCGAATCGGGGCGCAGGCTGTCGTTCTCACCACCGGAACCTTCATGGAAGACGAGCTCTTCATAGGACAATGGAAAGGTTCGGGCGGCAGGCTCGGCGAACCCGCCGCCATAGGCCTGGGCGACGCCCTCCGCGCGAGAGGTTTCCCTGTGGGGCGGATGAAGACGGGGACGCCCGCGCGCATCAAGGCTTCCAGCATCGATTTTTCGAGGCTGGAAATCCAGCATGGCGACCCAAACCCGCCTTTCTTTTCCTTCCAGGAAAAGGACTATAGCCGCCCCGATCTGCCCTGCCACATCGTCTGGACGAACGCCTCGACCCACGAAGCCATCCGAGCGGGCTTGGACCGCTCCCCGCTCTACTCGGGCGCTATAACCGGCAAGGGACCGCGCTACTGTCCTTCCATAGAAGACAAGGTCGTGCGCTTTCCCGACCGCGATCGTCACCAGGTCTTCATCGAACCCGAAGGCGAATATACCGATGAAGTGTACCTGAACGGCCTCTCCAGCTCCCTGCCCGAAGATATCCAGTTGGCTTTCTACAGAAGCCTGCCCGGTTTCGCCGAAGCGGAAATCGTCAGGCCCGCCTATGCCGTCGAATATGACTACCTCGCTCCCTCGGCCCTCTACGCGTCCCTCGAATCCAAGCTCCTCGCCGGCCTTTTTGTCGCCGGACAGACCAACGGCACTTCGGGCTACGAGGAAGCCGCTGCCCAAGGCCTCATGGCCGGCATCAACGCGCGCCGCGCCCTGGACGGTGCCGACCCCCTCATCCTCGGCCGCCACGAAGCCTATATCGGCGTCCTCATCGACGACCTTGTCACCCTCTCTCCCGTTGAGCCCTATCGCATGTTCACGAGCCGGGCCGAGCGGAGGCTCGCGCTGAGGCAGGATTCGGCCGACCTGAGGCTTACTCCCTATGCGATAGCGATGGGGCTTGCGGATGAGAGGCGCAGGGAAGTCTTCGAAAAGCGGCGCGATGGCATCGAAGAGCTGTCGGCACTGCTGGAAGGGCGAAGGATTGGGCAGGCCGAAATCATGGATGAGCCGGACTTCCTCCCCCATATGGGCGAGTCGCTCGCGACCTCCCTGCGGGATCCGCGCATTGCGGCCATCATCGATGCCCAATCCGATCTGAAGGCCTTTGTCGTGCCCCTGATACCCGAAGCAGCGGCCTATCCGGATTCATGGCTCCAGACCGCGACGCTCGACGCGCGATACAAGGGCTACCTGGAAAAAGAGGAGAGATTGGCGGCGAGGGTCGACCGTTCTGAACGGCTAAGAATTCCTCGTGAGTTCAGTTTTCGGGCTGTGCAGGGATTGTCCAGCGAATCGATCGAAAAGCTCGAAGCTGTGAGGCCCCTCACCCTTGGACAGGCAGCCCGCGTTCCCGGCGTGCGCAGGTCGGATGCGGCGCTGCTCTATGTTGCACTGGTGCGGGGCGCGGCTCAGTCACCCTGAATCGCGGCACAGATCCCCTGATTCGATGGAGTGCCTATTTCTTTGTTTCCTCGATGAATCCGCAGATCGCGGCGATCTCGAGCTTGGCCTGCTCGAGGGCATCGCCATAGCTGGCCTTGAGCCCTTCGACATTCTTCTTGTAAAAAGCGGCGAATTCGGGATCGGCCATGGGGTCGAGACGTATCTCCTGCCCCATGCGCGCGGCCATCTGCCTTTCCTTTTCCTTGAGTTTCGGAGCCCACTGGCTCCGAATCGCCTGCTCCACCCGCTTCACTTCTTCCTGGTATTTGGTGAGGAATGCCGAAACCTGCTGCATCATCGCCGCTACCTGTTTTTCAGCGGCGGCGCCAGTGTTCCTGCCTTTGGCGGGAGCGGCGCCAGCCAGGGCTCCGAGTCCGGCACCGATGGATGTCAGCTTCCCCGCGTCGAAATAAGCGCCAGGCAGCTGAATCTGGGTGCAGAGCACATCGAATAACGACTTCCTGTAAAGTTCACGGTTTGAGGCATCGATGCCGGCCACCGCATCTGTCAGACTGCAGCCTTCGGGATCGTCGAGGAATTTCCCCGCCATCCTTCGGCCTTCCATCCTGATTCTGTTAGCTTCTATCGCTACTTCGTCCACTTCGAGGTCTTTTGTGCGCTCGAGAGCCAGTTCAAGAGCGCTCTTTATCAATGCCATCGGGGTTCCTCCGTTCAAGCTTCGCGCCCTTCATCGACGCGGCGAAACTAATTGCCTTGTCTCCTATGCTCGCGATGACGAGAACGGCGACTGTCCATTCGATGGTGTTCTTCAGGAGCAGGGGAAGTTCGCCGGCTATCAGCCCTAAAACCTCCACGCTGTAGACAACCATGATCGAAGCCACAGCCACCTTTCCCATGAAGGTTGCCGTAGGCTCGATTCTGCGCTTGACGGCGATGAGGATCGCCATGAACAGTATCTGTAATCCCAGCCGCGTGAGCACGAGCACAAGAAACCATATCGGTATGAGTCTATAATAGTGAAAAACGAGGGTAAGGACAATCAGAAGGCTGTAATCGCTGGCTGAATCCATCATCCGGCCAGCCTTGGTAACCTCGTTGTCTTTGCGGGAGATGTATCCGTCGAGAAAGTCCGTGATGAAAATGAGGATGACGAGGATGAGGAGGGGATACCTGATGCGGTAGCTGCGCGCTGCGATCACGAGATGGAGGAGCGTCGGCAGGGTGCTCAACCGAACAAGGGTGATTTTGTTGGCTAGGTTGATGAACGACAACTTCTCCTGCGTGGCCTCCTTGCGGAAGTCATCGATGAAGAAATTCAGCAGAAAAAGGAGAAAAGCATGGAAGCCTGCGCTCGTGACGAAAAAGACGGTTCCAAAAGCGGCGAAGAATCCGCCGGGAATGGCGAATACGCAGAAAATGGCGCATTGGCAAAGAAAATAGATGATGATCGTTCTGGTGAAGCTCTGCCGTAAGCTCTGCACGCGTTGCTGTTCGTCCATGGACGCTCATAGTACAACCTTGACATAGAGCCTGTCAAATCCGTATCCTGAAACCATGACGGCAGCAGATAAAGTGACACTGAGCAGGATAATCCTCGCTCCGCTATTCTTCATATTATATAGATATCCTGTTTTGCCGGAACTCCCTACCGTCATCCTTCTCTGGCTTCTTTTCTGGGCTATCGAGATAAGCGACCTGGTCGACGGCAAGATAGCGCGCTCCTCGAGCCAGGTGAGCGACTTCGGGAAGCTCTTCGATCCCTTTGCCGATGTGCTCGCCCGACTCACCTATTTCATCTGCTTTGCTTTCAGCGGAATCATGCCTCTTTGGGTCTTCCTCATCATACTCTACAGGGAATACAGCATTTCCTTTCTCAGGATGATGCTGACTTCCAGGGGCATATCGATGGGCGCGCGGCCGGGGGGCAAGCTGAAAGCCGGCGTCTATATGGTGTCGGGCATGCTCTCGCTTTTTCTTGTAAGCCTCCAGAGGCTTGCCATTGCCCCGGCCCTGTTGCCCGCCGTCCGCGCGATCGTCCTTGCGGCTTTCCTCGCCGCGGGTTTTCTTTCGATCGCTTCCTTCATCGATTATCTCATCCAATACAGGAGGCTGATCGCCGTGACTTCCTCCAAAAAAATCTGAAGCCTAATTTTTATCGGTTTTTCGAAGTCTTTCGCTTGACGAAGATGTGCCAGATCGTTAATGTCGTCTTCGCGTCATGCAGCGATGTATGAAGTAAAAAGGCAAAGTTTGGTAAAAAACAGCGATCTTTGCAAAATACCGAAATTGAAGAATGAGCACTTGACAGAGAGTGTGCAAGTTTGCTACCTTCATCGAGCGCTCGAAGGGCATGTTGGCGGGGAACCGCGTGACATGAGGGAAAAGGGCGAGGCAAAAGCCTGAAATGCCGCAAAGCGGTGAGGGCGGAGGCCGAGGGATC
>JBAQLW010000311.1:0-4387 GCA_049302175.1 Rectinemataceae bacterium | reverse complement strand
GCTTGAAGGTTCGCACTCGCTGGACATTTCAGTGAAGTCAATGCAAAGGGGGGCTGGTCCAGAGGATCAGCCCCCTTTTTTCCCTGTATTCAGGACAGCCATTCCCCCAGGTGGACGCGGATAAAATCGTCGTCCGTCAGGTGGGGATAGGCCTCGCAGACCCGGGTGATCTCCTCGGCCTGGCCGGGCGAGAGTGTCTCGTTCGGATTGAGGCACCATGTTCCGGCGAGCAGTCCCTGGCGCCTCAGCACCTCGTGGATCCCGGGGATGCAGCCTGAGAAGCCGTTGGCAGCGTCGAAGATGGCGGCGTTCGCGTCCGTCAGCTCCTGCGCCAGGGTGAGATGGCCGGGCGGGATGTCGCGGCCGGAGAGGGAGAGTTCCCTGAGGGCTGCCTGCAATTCGACGGCCTTCCTTGTCCAGAGGCACCACTGGCCGAGCAAGCCTCCCACGATACGGACGCGTTTTTCGGAGCCGTCGGCCGCGACGATTCTGTACTCGGTGAGGAGATCGACGACGATATTGTCATCGTTGCCAGTGTAGAGGGCGATGTCCTTGTCGCGTCCTGCGTCGCAGACGGCGCGCACGACGTCGATGGTTCGGTAGCGGTTGAAAGGCGCCATCTTTATGGCGAGGACATTGTCGATCAGGGCGAATTCCTTCCAGAAGGCGTAGGGCAGAATCCTGCCGCCCACGTCGGGCTGCAGGTAAAAGCCGATGAGGGGAATTATTTCGGCTATCGCGCCCGCATGGTCGACGAGGGCGTCGATCGAATCGCCCTTGAGGGCGGCCAGGCTCAGGAGGCCGGCGTGGTAGCCCTGGTCGACGAGGAATTCGGCCTCGGCCTGGGCCTGTTCGGTGCGGCCGCAGATGCCGCCTATCTTGATGACGGGCTGGCCGCGGGCTGCCGAATGCTCGTCGATCATCCGCGAAACGGCGGAGAGGACGGGCTTGAAGAGGCCGTGCTTCGGTTCGCGTATTTCGAATTGGGTGGTGTGGACACCGACAGCAAGGCCGCCTGCGCCAGCGTCGATGTAGTAGCGAACGAGGGCGCGCTGGCGACCTTCGTCGAAACGCCGCTCAGCGTCGAGAGCGAGGGGCATGGCTGGTATCACCGTGCCGCGCCTGATCGTTTCGGGCACGAAGGACGGCAGTTCGGAAATTTTCACGGTAGCCTCCGGATTAGCCTATGGATCGAGCCGAGGCCGCGGCCCTGGCAGCGGGATTTCAGTACTTACCATCCTTGCGCTCGAAGTGCGTGGGTTTTCCGAGGGATGCGCCGCCAGACGCTATCCATTCCACCGTCATGTCCATCATCTCGGAAAGCGCGACGCGGGGATAGCCGAAGAGAGAAAAGGACAGCGCCGCGTTCGAGAGATAGACAGGATCGCAGGACCGCTCTGTGTTTACGAAGGCAGGAGCCCTGCCAAGGTGTCTGCCGAGCTCCTCGGCCGCCCAACGTACCGATATCGTCTCGGGGCCCGTGACGTTCAGCGGATAGGGAGGGACGGTGCAGAGATCGAGGGCGAGAATGGCCCTTTCAATGACATCGCCTTGCCAGATGCAGTTGAAGGTTCCGGCGGCGAGGTCGATGGGTTCGCCATCGCGAACCTTGAGGGCCAGGTCGTGGAGGACGCCGTAGCGAAGGTCGATGGCATAGTTGAGGCGGAAGAGGCAGACAGGCATATTCAGTGAGCGCGAAAAGTATTCGAACACCCGCTCACGGCCGAGGGCGGACTGGGCATACTCGCCTACGGGCTCAGGATCGTCCCCTTCGGCGCAGCCGCCAGAGTCGGGAGCCGACAGCGGGTAGACGCAGCCCGTCGAGAAGACGACGATGCGGCTTCCCTTGAAATGATCGGCGACGTTGGCCGGCACTACCGTGTTCATCGCCCATGTCTGGTTTTGCGCCCCGCTCGTTCCGAATTTTTTTCCGGCGAGGAATATGACGTTGCGCGCTTTCGGAAGCTTAGCGACCGCTTCGCGGTCGATGAGGTCGCAGGCTATGGTCGTGACGCCGGCGGCGTCGAGCCGCGCGCGCGCCGCCGCGTCGCCGAACCGCGAAACGGCGTACACTTTGCATGGTTTTTCAGGAGCCTTGGCGGCGCGCGCCTCTCCGGCAGCCCTGGCCTCGCCAGCTGCGCGGGCATCGCGAGCAGCCCTTGCGGCCATCATGCCCAAAGTGACGCCCACCTTCCCCGCCGCGCCGAGCAGCATGAGATCGCCGTCGAGCCTGCCCATGAAATCGACCAGCCTCGCCGAGGGCGTGGAGAGCAGTTCCTCCAGCTCCTCTTCGGTTTTTGGATGCTTCAGCATAGTATCACGCTCCCTGACGCAGCAGGGCTGGCAGCGCCTTTTCCTCGGCCTCGATGGCGAGCTCGATAGCCCTGAAGACAAGTTCCTGGTCCATCGCGAGGGAAGTCCTGTCGAGACAGTCCCTTACAAAGCGTCCGAAGAAGGGGAAGCCGACGGTTCCCGCAGCGTTGATATGATATTCACCCTCATGGTTCACGAGGATCACGTGGTCGCCTTCCGGATTCGCCGCCACGTCGATGTACTTGCGCAATTCCAGGTAGCCTTCGGTGCCATGAATGAAGGTGCGCCCGTCGCCCCATGCGCCTAGCCCGTCAGGCGTAAACCAGTGGACGCAGAAATACCCCGAAGCCCCATTGTCCATGACGAGGGAAGCGTCGCCGAAATCCTCGAAATCGGGGTATTCGGTGAATTTGTAGCGTGCCAGCCTGCTTGTGGCTATCTTTGCGTCCTTCGCCCCCGTGAAGAAGAGTATCTGCTCAATCTGGTGACAGCCTAAATCTACGATGATGCCGCCATATTTCTTTCGATCGAAAAACCAGGCTGGACGCTGAGGGAGGCTGATCCTGTGAGGACCCGTCCCTATCACCTGGATCACCTTTCCGATCGCTCCCTCGGATATGAGTTTTTCGGCATAGACGGAAGCCTCGACATGGAGGCGTTCGCTGTAATAGACGCCGAATTTCCTTCCCGTCTCCTTCGCCTTCGCGCGCGCGGCGTCGATATCGGATTTGAGCGTAAACGGCGGCTTGTCGCAGAAATAGTCCTTGCCGTGAGTCATAACCCTTACGCCCAAGCCTCCCCGCTCGCAGGGGATGGGAGCGGCGACGACCATCCTGATTGCCGGATCCTCCAGGATCGCCCTTTCATCGGCGACGGCGGCAGCGCCTGGGAACCTCTCCCTGAAAGCGGTCACTTTGGCCGGATCGGGATCCCAAACCTTCACGACTTCCGCACCCGCCTCGGTAAAGCCATTGCATATGCCGTAGATGTGGCCATGGTCGAGGCCGATCACGCCTATCCTGAATTCGCCTGGCCCGCAGACGGGCTTCGCCTTGCCCTTGGGGGCATAGAATTGACCATCGGCTTTTTTCTGCATGCAATCCTCCCGACCTCGAAGGCGGCGCGCCAAAATTCCTTCCCGCCCGCGTTATCCACAGGTCGATTGTACCCTGATTTCGAGTTTTGCGGAACATTTTTTAGCCAGACAGGCCAAGGTTGACCATTCATCCCGATGCGCGCTACTCTCCCCTTATATCGATCCGGGAGGATTATTCATAAATGGAACGCTCTCCAATAGCGATCAGGGACCTGGCTTTCGACCATTCGATCATCTCGAAGCGCTGGCTTCTTCTCACGGCGGGCGAATTCGCGACCGGAAAATTCAACGCGATGACGATTTCCTGGGGAAGCGTCGGCGAGATATGGAACAAGCCCTTTTTCCAGGTCGTCGTGCGTCCGCAGCGCTACACCAGGGTGTTCATGGATCCCGGCGACTGGTTCACCTTGAGCGTCTTCCCGGAGACTAATAAACCCGCCCTCTCCCTTCTAGGATCAAAATCGGGCCGGGACTGTGACAAGATCAAGCTCTCCGGCCTCACACCCATAGCGTCGACTATAGCCCCCGCTCCCGGGTACGAAGAAGCCGAGCTCATTGTCGAATGCAGGAAGATGTATTGGCAGGATATCGATCCTGCCCATTTTCTCGACGCGAGCATCGCGGGAAACTATGCGAACAAGGATTATCACCGCGCCTATTTCGGCGAAATCATGGCCGTCAGCGGCACCGACAAGTACCGCAGCAAGGAGCATTGACCATGTATGCCCTTCTCAAGAAGCTCAATTACAAAACAGGTATTAATATCGTACTGAACGCCCCGACAGAATCCCACCCCAACCGCAATGTCGCCATCGACGAGGACTGGTCGGCCCTGCGCTTCGCCCCCGCCGCCCAGGACCCTGGCAGGTAGGCCTGAAGGATGCGCACGCTCATAACCGGCGGTGTGAAGTCGGGCAAGTCGAGCCATGCCCTCGTCCTCGCGCGGGAATTTCCCGAGCCGCGCCGTTTCCTCGCCAC
>JBAQLW010000310.1:0-3302 GCA_049302175.1 Rectinemataceae bacterium | reverse complement strand
GATCGGCCATTAGCCTGGCCACGAGGCTCTCGTCCACCTTGCCCAGCCGTCCACGCCGCCCATCTTTGTCGTAGGTCTCGGCACCCTGCGTTTTACGCCTGATGAGCTCGTCGATGATCATGTTGCCGGGGCCGGTGTCGAAGGCGAAGATGCCTTCCCGTACCGAACCGGCCGGTATCACGGTGGCATTTCCGATGCCGCCAATGTTCTGGACAATGCGGCCCCGCGCAGGGTTTCCGAAAAGCAGGGCATCCACATAGGGGGCCAAGGGGGCGCCCGCGCCGCCAGCCGCCATGTCCCGCGAACGAAAGTCGAAAATGACGGGGATGCCGGTGCGATCCCTCAGGAGGGCGCCCGAGCCTATCTGCAGGGTGCCTTTCACGGGCAGGCTGCCGCCGCCCGGCGCGGGAAATTGCCTCGGATTGGGGGCATGCCATACTGTCTGTCCATGCAGGCAGATAGCGTCCACGCTCTCGGTGGGAAATCCGGTTGTGGTCAGCAACCGGCTGACGACGGCGGCATACCATTCCGAGAGGCCGGAATGGGCGTAGACAAGATCGTCGATTCGAGCCTTATCCGGAGAGGAAAGAGCGAGCAGCAGCGATCGCAGTTCGCCGGTATAGGGGATTGTCGCCTCACCTACGAGGCTGGCTTCGATGATGGAGCCGTCGTCTTGTGTCACGATCCTTGTGAGAACCGCATCCACCCCATCGAGCGATGTCCCCGACATTATGCCGATCAGATGGTGTTCCCTTTTGGTGTCATAGCCAGCGAGCCGTGCATTTATGTTGTCGGGATGAGCTATCGTGGTCATGTCCCCTCCGGTCGGCTCAGTGCAGTGTTGCACATATTTTGATGCGAGGCTACAGTGAATATACTCAAGGCTTTCTGGAGGAACGAAATGGACCAGGATAAAAAAAATATTGGTTTCATTGGTGTCGGCGTCATGGGAAGCTCCATGGCAGGCCACATCCTGGCAGCCGGCCATAGGGTGAGCGTCTATACGAGAACCGCGGCGAAAGCCAAGGGGCTTCTGGACAAGGGCGCGACCTGGATGGAGTCCCCTGCCGCCCTCGCCGGAACCTGCGATTTTATAATCACCATGGTCGGCTATCCCTCCGACGTGGAATCCGTCTACTTCGGCGAAGCCGGACTCATCGCCAATGCCAAGCCAGGGACGGTTCTCATCGACATGACCACCTCAAGCCCCGACCTCGCCCTGCGCATCCATGAAGCGGCGGCGGCACGGGGCCTCGCCGCCCTCGACGCCCCCGTCTCGGGCGGCGACACCGGCGCCAAAAACGCCACTCTCACCATCATGGCGGGCGGGGACGAAAACAGTTACACCGAGGCCAAGCCCCTTCTGGACCTCATGGGCACGACGGTGATAAGGCAGGGCGGTCCCGGCGCCGGCCAGCACACCAAGCTGGCCAACCAGATAGCCGTGGCGGCCAACCTCCTGGGCGTCGTCGAGTCGATCAGCTACGCAACCGCCGCGGGGCTTGATCCCCGCAGGGTCCTCCTCTCGATAGGGAGCGGATCGGCCGGCAGCTGGCAGCTCGCCAACATGGCGCCCCGCATCCTCGACGGCAACTTCAATCCAGGCTTCTACCTCAAGCACTTCCTCAAGGACCTGAAAATCGCCCTGGACGCCGCCAAAATGATGCACATCAGTCTTCCCCTCCTCGAGCTTGCGGAAAAGCTCTTCGACAAGGCCGCTACCGAAGGTTTGGGAGAACTGGGAAGTCAGGCTGTTTTCAAGCTCTACGAGAACGGTCTTGTCTGATCCCCTGTCGCCGGAAGCCTCAAAGGGTCCGGTTCCGGCAGCCGGTCCCCCCAAAACCCTCGTCCGCGACGGAACCGTCGTGCTTGGATCCTGGGAGGGCATGCCCGGCAGGGCAAACCTTCTCGATATCAGGCATCCCTACCACTACCCTCTGCCCCGATTCCTGAAAAGGCTGAGGCTCAAGGAATGGCAGGCGATCGAAGCCGGGGACGAGGACTGGTTCCTCCTTGCCGTGCTCTATGACGCCAAGTTCATCACTTTGGCCGCGGTCGATCTCTGGGACAGGAAGGAAAAGAAAAAATACGGCTTCCGCCGGATCTTCCCGGGGAGCCGCTTTTCCCTGCCCGAGAGTCTCGAGCTCTCGGAGAGCCATGCCACGGGGGGAGGCGACCACCTTTCCATCCGCGTGGATTCCGGAAAGGGCTTCCTCGACCTGAGGGCATCCTCAAGAGCGCGGAAACGCATCAGGGATTCCTTCGAACTGGACCTTCGCTTCGACCTCTCCGAAGGAGCCTGCTCGCCTTTCTCCGTCTGCCTTCCCCTGGGCCTCAACCGCGCCATGTACTCGACCAAGATCCTCATGCCCTGCTCGGGCAGGATAACCCTGGCCGAAAGCGAGCACGATTTCGACCCGGCCCGGGCCTCCGGCATCCTTGACGACCACAAGGGATTCTATCCCTACCGTCTCCACTACGACTGGGTTACCGGTTTCGGGGTCGACGCTTCGGGGCGCAGGATAGGCTTTAACCTCACCGACAACCAGGTGAGGGATCAAGTCCGTTGGAACGAAAATCGCCTCTGGATCGACGGGACGGTCCAGCCCCTCCCCCCCGTTAAGATCACCCGGCCCTATGGCCGCGAATCTCCCTGGGTCATCCAGGATACCGAAGGCATGGTCGACCTGATTTTCCAGCCCGATGTCTCGCACGACATCAAGATGAATCTTGGCATCGCGGAAATCGACTATGCCGGTCCTTTCGGCCGCTTCGAGGGCAGGCTCCGCTCCGCTTCGGGCGAGTCGATCCACGCGTCGCTGTTCTATGGCATGGGTGAGGATAAGAACGTGCGGCTATAAGGTGAGGCCCAACGGCGAATGAAGGCCGATAGGAGAATTATCGAGCCGTATCGAAACGCGCGAAAGGCCGCTCCCAGGCGGCGACCTCCTCATCCACCCCCAGGATGTCTTGGATTATCGCGCCCATCAACGCGCTGACACCCAGTGGTCGCTCTTCGTCCTGCTCGAATCGGCGGCCGAGAAGCTCCATGAGTTTAACCAACAACCTCGCAACTTGCTGCGAGGTTGTTGATCTGTTACAGCGTACTAGATTTATTTTGAAGCATTTCGGTCCTTGATTTTAAAAAACCGTAGAACTAGAATATAAATATCATGTAACGCTCATCTGTTTTTAAAACACTTCAAGTAAGGGAAGGGTATGACCATGAAGAGATCAGTTCATGTTGCCTTTCTTGCGTCAATCATTATTGCGAGTTTTTTGTTTTCAGGGTGCCCTAACCC
>JBAQLW010000309.1:0-5035 GCA_049302175.1 Rectinemataceae bacterium | reverse complement strand
ACGGATTCGGGCGATTTTTCTGGGGAGCCGTATCGGACAGGACAGGAAGAATTAGGACATTCAGGATCATGCTCGGAAGCGAGCTGGCGATTTTCGCGGTCCTCATACTGACAGAGAATCCCTGGGTATTCGCCGCCCTTCTCTGCTGGATACTGTTCTGCTATGGCGGCGGTTTCGGCACGATGCCGGCCACCATCTCCGAACTCTTCGGACAAGCGAACATGACTGTCATCTATGGCGTCGTGCTCACTGCCTGGGCGGCTGGGGGAGTGGTGGGACCGCAGATCACCGCCTTCATCAAGGACAACATGCCGGAAAGGGCTTCCACACTCTCCTTCCTGGTCGGCGCCACCTTTGTCCTGATGGGGTTCGTCGTCTCCCTTGTCCTCCCCTCCTCGAAAAAAGCACCAGCGAAGCAATAATCCCTGAAAGGGGCACCATCACGCTTTCGGCGCGGAGTACCCCTTTCAGGATGTACCGCTTCAGCTTCTGACTGCCCCTCGCGACTCTAACCCTCCAATCTGACCATAAGATAATTCGGTCTCCGGCAATCCCTGGGTGGTTCACTTTGTGTGTGCTGCCGAACAAATGATCTCAAGGCATTTGAGTATCCTTTTGCCTGGAGGAGGCAGGATGCCCGCCCTTCAATCCGGAAAGTCGGCGATCCGTATCGCAAGGAGAATGTCATGGAAAAAGAACAGGCAATCATAGGCACGTTATCCGAAAAAAGAAGGAAGATCCTTCACACCGGCGCTCACCACTATCCATGATCCGCATCGCCACGGCCACATTCGCCCTGGCAGCCGTACTTGTACTGGGAGCATGTGGGAAGAATCACCCAGACTCTGACCGGCACCAACGACATCGTCACCATACCAGTCGGACTCGCGGGACTTCTGGGCGGATCCATCCAGGGCAATGCCCCTTCCCTGTCCACCGCGGTGAATACGTTCGCCGGTTCCTCTACGGCCGGCACCGGCGTCACCAGCCCGCTGATCGGAACCCAGGCTTTCTTCATCAATCCCTATGGCATGACAAGCGACGGGACGAATCTCTATGTGGCCGATTACGGCAATAATTCCATCCGCAAGATCCAATAGGTCCAGGAAATCAGGGGCAACGTTTCATGGACGCTGCTCTCCCGCCGCGCTTTTTGCTGTGTGTGCTACCGAACAGACCATCGTTGGCATTGGGCATACCTTGAAATGAGAGTAAGGAGAAAACGATGATGAAAAGAATCTTGATCATTTCGCTGGTACTTGCGGCATTTTTGATAGCTGGATGCAGTAGTCCTGCTGTCGAGGATTTGACCGCGCCCACCGTGATTTCAGTAAGCCCGGCCGACGCTGCGGTCGATGTATCGATCAGCGGAAACATCACGGCAACCTTTGACGAGGAGATGGATTCGGCCACCATCACGACCGCCAGCTTCACGCTGAAACAGGGGGTGACTGACGTTCCTGGCGCGGTGAGCTACACCGGCAAGGTCGCCACATTCAATCCCACCACCGACCTCGCGTTCGGCATAGTCTACACCGCGACAGTTGCTGTCGGCGCAGAGGATATGGCTGGGAATGCCCTGGCGAACGCCAAGGTCTGGACCTTCACGACTGCGGCCGCTCCTCCCGCCGGACCTGAAAAAGTAATTCTGGGAACGGCTGGCAATTACGCGATCCTGGCTGAGACGGGGATTACCACGACAGGCGTCACCTCCATCACAGGCGATATCGCCGTGAGCCCGATAACCGCCGCTGCAATGACAGGATTTGATCCGCTCACCATGGATACGACGAATACTTTCGCTACATCCAGCCTGGTGATTGGAAAGATCTATGCGTTCAATTATGCAGATCCAACTCCCGCGACCCTGACGACGGCGATCGCCGACAAACTGGCGGCGTACAATGACGCGGCCGGCCGGCTCAACCCCGACTTCACCGCGGAGGGAGGTGGCGAAATTGGAGGCATGACCCTCCTGCCCGGACTTTACAACTGGACCACGGGTGTGTCGATTACCACCGACGTCACCCTCAACGGCGCGGCCAACGACGTCTGGATTTTCCAGATTGGCGGAGGCATGACGCAGGCCGCTACCGCGCAGGTCCTCATGACCGGCGGAGCCTCGCCCGGGAATGTTTTCTGGCAGGTGACCGGTGCCGTCGCCCTCGCGGCGAATTCGCACATGGAAGGCACTGTCCTGTCGGCTGGCGCGATCTCGCTCGCGGCTGGAGCGACGGTGGATGGCAGGTTGCTGTCGCAGACGGCGGTCACGCTGGACGCCAACACCATCGTCGAACCTTCGCTTTGATGAAAACGCCCTGTTCCATATAAAAATTTCCGGCGGCGATTTGGTAAAAACCGCCGCCGTGATTACCTTGTAGCCATCAGGCTTCACCGTGTGCCACAAGGCATTTTGATAACTTTCTTCAATAAGGAGAAGAAAATCATGAAAAGAATCGTAGTTGCATTGCTGCTGTGCATGATCCTGCCTTTCGGAGCCTTCGCGCTTGGATTCTATGTTGGTCCGAATGTTTACTACGCCAGCCTCGTCCGCCCCGACGATGTGGTAACCATGGATACGGCAGGCCTAAACCTAGCTGACTTCGCTTTCGGCGGAGAAGCTCGGCTCATCGCAGATCCGTTCTGGGGAAGTGCCTTGGGGCTCTACGCTCCTGGTGACAATAATCTGCCCCATCATATCGATATCCTGCTCGACGCCGGCCTCGGCCTCAATCTGGGTCCAGTGCATGCTGGCGTAGGAATTGGCCCTAACTTCGGCTTCGAATTCGGGAACAACGCGGCGGAGTTTTTCAGAACCGGAGCGAATCTGCGCGTCACCGGCGACATCGTCCTCGGTCCGGTACTTCTCGGCTTGAACTGGATTAGCGAAGTTCAGTTCACGCGCGCCTCCATCGCCGAAGCCTTCGTCAATCCATACGGCAAATTGGGCGTTTCAGTGCTGTTTGGGCTCTAGAACGTCGCGGAATGCGCCGACAGAAAATCTATAAAAGTGCATGTAAAAACCAAGAAGAAGGGGCTGTCCAAAAAGGACGGCCCCTTCTTTATGCCAATTCCACCGAGCTCATCAATATGTTATTGTTAGCCGGGAAATCAGATGAAAAGCCACAACAACGATATCTTGATTCGTCTCCGCTATGCCCTGAATATCACCGACCTCAAGCTGGTAGAACTCTTTGCCCTCGCCGAGCGTCCTCTTTCGGTGGAGGTACTGCGTCAGCTCTTTCTAAGGGAAGAGGATGAGGGCTTCAAGGAATGCGATGGGGCGACTCTCGGCGCCTTTCTCCAGGGACTTGTCATCAGCAGGCGAGGCCGAAGGGAAACCGCTCCAGGCGCGACGCCTCCATGGGCGGGAAATCCCGGCAACAACGAGGTGCTCAAAGCTCTCCGCATTGCCCTAGAATTGAGGGATGACGATATAGGAGCCATCCTGAAGCTGGCCGGCTTCGATGTATCCAAGGCCGAAATCAGCGCGCTGTTCAGGAATAAAAACCATTTGAATTATCGCCATTGCGGCGATCAGTTCCTGCGAAATTTCCTCGCCGGGCTCACGAAAAAATACAGAGTCTGAAAGCTCTTGATCAAGCGCCTCGGGTTGTAGTATACAATTCAGGTCGTGCCGGGAATGGAAGGTTTCCTCGCGGGGCGGTTCTTGGGGAATTAGCTCAGTTGGTAGAGCGATAGGTTCGCAATCTATAGGTCGGGGGTTCGAATCCCCCATTCTCCATAATTTAAGTGTTTATCCCGCATACGCTTACGAGAAAACCTGAAAGCGGAAAATCGAATCATATCCATCAATCGTACCCAAATCGCACCCAAACAGGGAATCCGGCCTCACTATTCTTTCAAATATTATAAAAATGCCCCACTATCATAGTGGGGCATTGAATTTAAAGGATAGCCGCTCAGTTCTTGACGGCGTTCAGTCCGCCGACGATCTTGAGGATGCTGCCGTTGAGGGTGACCTGGAGCTGGCCTTCCCACTTGAACATGCCATCGGCGACGCCGTTGTCATCCATGATCTTGCCGGTCTTGTTGGCTACGCCAGCCTTGATCTCCTTGCCGTCGGGGGTCTCGGGATCCCAAATTTTGGCCCAGTTGGCGCTTGAAGCTTTGCCGTCAGGAGAGAAATCGGAACCGAGAACCTGGGGACCCGCGCCCTGGATGAAACCTACCGCCCTGCGGGCATAGTCGCCCTTGGGGAAGGAGAACTTGCCGACTTTGTCGGTGACAAGCTTGTACGCCGTTCCGCGGTGGATGTACTGGACGGTGATGACGCCGTCGGCGGACTTTGTGGCCGTGAGGTTGTCGTCGGTGCGCTGGGTGACGGGCGATACGGCGAAGAGGAAGAGGCCTCGGAGGCCACTGGGAAGCACCGCCTTGCCCTTCACGTCATAGAGGTAAGGCATGAAAAAGTGCGTGGAACCGGCCTTTGAGGCGCCGGAAGTGGCGTCGAGGGTATCCTTGTCGGCGGCCATGTAGCGGATCGGGCCGGTGAAGGTGAAGTAGTTGGCGGTGTCGGCGGCGGCGACGTTGACCTGATAATCAATCTTCAGGTCCTGGGCGAACGCCGTGGCTCCGAAAACGAGAAGCAGGGCAAGGAGAAGGGCGATTTTCTTCATATCAATAATCCTCCTGTGGTTTACGGACCTCTAGGGATCCAACAGCTTTATTCTACCATAGACTGGAAAATTGACAAGATAGAATCGAGATAATTATATATATAGCTTTTTATATCGATATAATTGTTGTCAAAGTCCCCAAAATTCTACTCCGATTTCGCTTCGAGTTGACAAGTCCAGGCAGCCCCCACATAGTGGACAAGGGAGGGTAGAGCCTTGCGCCTGAACACATGGGAAAGCATCATAGGTCAGCTCCGCCTCGTTCGCGCCTGCCCCGATGAAGAAGGCAGGATCCAGCTGCTCATGGAACTCCTCATCAATCTGCGTCTTCTTGGCCAAGACAGCAGCATTCCCGACCTGCGCATCAAAAAGGGCGACATCGAGAGCATCTACGC